>CAMLOC010000066.1 GCA_946481465.1 uncultured Shinella sp.
TCGCGTTGTTCGGCCAGTAGAAGGTGTCGTAGAAGGTCTTGAGCCGCTCGGTCGTCTCGACCGCCGCATCCCGCGGCAGGGGCACGCGGGCGGAACGACGCGGCGCTTCGGCAAATGCGGCCTCGAGCCGCTCTTGTAGCTTGACGGGTTCGCTCATGAATGCCCGCATAGCATGCGGACCGTTCAAATCGGCTTCAGCAAGTCGCTCGAATTTTAACGATCGCGCCGGCGCAGAAGGAGGAGTTCGTCGAGGATGACGAGCGCGGCGCCGACGGTGATGAACGCGTCGGCGAGGTTGAACACCGCGAAGGACCAGGTTTCCGTATGGAAGAGCACATAGTCGATGACGTAGCCGAGGAGTACCTTGTCGATGATATTGCCGAAGGCGCCGGCGATGATGAAGGCATAGCCGGCATGGGCAAAGCCGCGCGCCTTGGGCGTCTGATGCCAGAGCCATGCGACAAAGCCGACGACGAAGAGCCGCAAGAGGATGATGAACCAGCTCTCCATGCCCGACAGCATGGAGAAGGCGACGCCGTAATTGTAGGTGCGGTAGAGCGCCAGCATCGGCATCACGGGCACCGCCTCCTGGAAGGGAAGCCACATCTCGACGGCGAATTTGATCGCCTGGTCGACGGCGAGCGCCAGGAGGATGACGGCGATGACCGGCGCCGGCCGGGACATCAGCGGAATGCGTTCGCTCATGCGCGGGCTTCCAGCGTCAGGAGATGACGGCGGGCCTCGAAGAGCATGACGCCGGTGGCGATGGCGAGATTGAGCGAATCGGCGCGGCCGGCCTGCGGGATGCGGGCAAGCGCATCCGCCGCCCGGGCAAGCTCGTCCGGCAGGCCGGACTGCTCGTTGCCCATCAGCAGCACGACGGGCTTCTTCCTGTAGTCGATGGTGCGGTAGTCGACGGCGCCGGCAAGATGGGTCGCGACGACCTCCACGCCCGCCGTCTTCTTCCAGGCGAGGAAGTCAGCGATATTCGTCTTGACCAGCGGCAAGGCGAAGACCGAGCCCATGGTGGCGCGCACGGTCTCCATGGAGAAGGGATCGGTGGCCTCGCCGACGAGGATGACGCCGCTCGCGCCCGCCGCATCCGCCGTGCGGATGATCGTGCCGAGATTGCCGGGGTCGCGCACGCGGTCGAGTGCGACATAGGTCTCGCCGGTCTGCGGTTTCAGGTCCCGGAGAGGTGTCCAGCGCTGCGTGAAGATGCCGACGACCATCTGCGGATTGTCGCGCCGCGTGATCGAGGCAAGCACCTTCTCGCTCACCTCCAGCACCAGCCCGCCGCGCGCCACCGTCTTCGTCGCGCATTGCACGACCTGGGGCTTCTCCTTGACGTTCTTGGCATAGACCAGCGTCCGGATCTCGAAGCCGAGTTCCAGCGCGTCGATGACCAGCTTCAGGCCTTCGGCCATGAAGCTCTTCGTCTCGTCGCGGTCCTTCTTGTTGGCCAGCGCCTTGATGTCCTTGACGATCGGGTTCGAGAGGCTCGTCACCTCCTTCACCTGGCCGACGCGGCGCGTTGCGGAATGATCGTGGCTCATGCGCTGACCCATCGGCTGAAGAGGGAGGTGGAGAGCGCGCGGCCGGCATCCCTGCCCTCCGGCCCGCTCTCGCGGATGACGAGTTCGCCCGATTCCACCGTGCCGCCGGCACCGCGCATGGTCTCGCGCATCAATTCGTGGATGGAGTAGAAGCTCGCGCGGATGGAATAGGCCGTCAGCACGAGGCCGATGGCCTTCGGCGACAGGATCTCGCGGCAGACGTCCAGCATCAGTGGCAGGTGGTCGAAGAGATGCCAGACCTCGCCGTTCGGGCCCCGGCCGAATTTCGGCGGGTCCGTCAGGATGATGTCGTACTTGCTGCCGCGGCGCTCCTCGCGCTGGATGAACTTCATCGCATCCTCGCAGATCCAGCGGATCGGCAGCTTTTCCATTCGGCCGAGCGCCTGGTTCTCGCGCGCCCAGCCGATCGCCTTCTTGGAGGCATCGACATGGGTGACCTCCGCACCGGCGCTGGCGGCGATGAGCGAGGCGACGCCGGTATAGCCAAAGAGGTTCAGCACCTTGACGGGCCGGCCGGCCGTCTCGACCTTCTCCTTCATCCAGCGCCAGTGGGCGAGCTGTTCGGGAAAGACGCCGACATGGCGGAAGGCGGTGAAGCGGCCGTGGAAATCGACGCCGAGCAGCTGCATCGGCCAGGTCTCGCCGAGCGCGGCCCTCGGGAACTTCCAGCGCCCCATGCCGTCCTCGTCCGTATCGCCGGTGAAGAGGGCGTCGGCCTTGTCCCAAAGTCCGGGAAGGCTGCGCTGCCAGAGCGCCTGCGCTTCCGGCCGCACGATGCGGTAGGGGCCGTACTGCTCCAGCTTTTCGCCGGCGCCGCTGTCGATCAGGCGGTACTGGTCGGAGCCCGCGGTTTCGAGGATGACCGGCACGCGCTCGGCCGGCTTTTCGCCCTCGCGGCGCATCAAGGGGCGTACCGGCGCTTCGGGAGCCGGGCGCGGTTCCTTCTTCAGCGGGGCGGGGGCCTTTGCGGCCGGGGTCCTCTCGGCGCGCGCCTTCACGGGCGCGGCGGGGCCGCTCTTCGGCCGGCGGTGTCTGTCCTTCACGATCGATCGTCCGTCGTCGGTTGAAACTTGCCGGCAGCGCCGGAAAACAAGCGGTCCCCATACCATCCCTCCCCCACTTGGCAAAGCGCTTTCCGATTGCGATAGTTTCGGTCCGACGAGGGAGGATCGATCATGGACATGTCCGGCGAAGAACGCATTGCTGCCCCGCGCGAGGCCGTCTGGGCGGCGCTCAACGATCCGGACGTGCTGAAGGCCTGCATCCCGGGCTGTCAGTCGCTCACCATGAAATCGCCGACCGAACTGGAAGCGACCGTGAAGATCAAGATCGGCCCCGTCTCGGCCAGCTTCAGCGGCGAGGTGACGCTGTCCAACCTCAACCCGCCCGAGAGCTATACGATCTCCGGCGAGGGCAAGGGCGGCATTGCCGGCTTTGCCAAGGGCGGCGCGGACGTGCGGCTCACCGAGGACGGCGACGGCACGATCCTCGCCTATGACGTGAAGGCGCAGATCGGCGGCAAGCTCGCCCAGCTCGGCTCGCGCCTCATCGATTCGACGTCGAAGAAGCTCGCGACGCAGTTCTTCGCCGATCTCGGCGCGAAGCTGGACGGCGGCGCAGCGTAAGCCCGAAAGAGGCTTACTTCCCGGACGCGGGCAGCACGGCCTGCGAGGCGATGGCCTCGGCGCGGGTCTTGTGCTTTTCGGCCTCGGTATGCCACTTCACCGCCTCGCCCGCCTCGATGCGGGCGCGCTTGCGGTATTTTCCCTGGGTGAACCAGGTGGCGAGCGAGCCGATCACCAGGCCAAAGATCACCGCGAGGAAGAGATAGACGAAGAAGGGCGCGGTGACGGAAAGCACGCTGTCTTCCGGCCGGAACGGGTTGAGGGCCAGCGTCACCGATTGACGGTTCGCCACCGACAGCACGATCAGCACGATGCCGATCGGGATGAGCACGAGGATGTTGACTATTCTCTTGATCATGGCGTCACCTTTCTGGCGCAAGGCGCCGGTCGGGCGCCCGCGTTTCAGTCGTCCTGGTCGGCCTGGCCGGGGTTCAGCCGCTCGCGCAGCTCCTTGCCGGTCTTGAAGAAGGGAACCCACTTCTCCTCGACGAAGACCGCGTCGCCCGTGCGCGGGTTGCGTCCCGAGCGGGAGGGGCGGTTCTTGACGGAGAAGGCGCCGAAGCCGCGCAGCTCCACCCGGTTTCCGCCGGCCAGCGCGTCGGTGATCTCATCGAGCACCGCGTTGACGATATTCTCGACGTCGCGGTGATAAAGGTGGGGATTGCGCGCGGCGACAATCTGAACCAGTTCCGATTTGATCACTGTATCCCCCTCAAAAATCTTGTTTTTCAATCGCGATCAACCTGCCAAACCGAGACCAGACCGTCAAGAAACAACTTTTCGCCGGTCAGCTTTTCGATCGTCGGTTGAAGGTCGACGGGCAGGCCGAGGATGGAGCGAGCCAATTCGCGCATGCCGACGCCCATGAAGGAGAAGCCGGAGCGGTTCGTCGGCCGGTAGTCGACGAAGGGAAGGCCGGCCGGCACCTTGCGCTCGTCGAGATAGGCGCGAATCTCCTCCGGCCCGCCGAGCCGGTCGACCAGCTTGGCGGCAAGCGCCTGGCGGCCGGTGAAGATGCTGCCGTCGGCAAGGCGCAGCACCTCGGCGCGCGGCAGCTTGCGGCGCTCGACGACGAGGTCGACGAACCAGTCGTAGCTGTCCATCACCATGGCGCGGATCATCGTCTTGGCCTCCTCGCTTGCCGGATGGAACGGCGAGGGCTCGGCCTTCAGCGGCGCCGACTTGATCTCCTCCAGCGAGACGCCGATCTTGTCCATCAGCTCCTTCATCTGCGGATACTGGAAGAGCACGCCGATCGAGCCGGTGATCGAGCTTTCGCCCGCGACGATCGTGTCGCCGGCCGTCGCGATCATGTAGCCGGCCGAGGCGGCGAGCGTGCGCACGTCCGAGACGACCGGCTTCTTCTCCGCCACCTTGCGCAGCGCCTTGAAGAGCACCTCGCCGCCATAGGTGGTGCCGCCGGGCGAGGAGATCGTCACCACCAGCGCCTTCGCCCGGTCGTTGCGGGCGATGCGGTCGAGACGCTCCAGGAGTTCGGCATCGTCCTGGATGATGCCGCTGATGCTGACGCGGGCAATATGGTCGCGCGCGCCGGCGCCCGGCCAGCGCCAGGCGGCCGCGGCGAAGACGGCAAGAAGCGCGATGGCGATGGCCGCGATACGCCAGAAGGTGAGCTTGCGGCGGAGCTGCCGGCGGTCGGCGATGGCGGAGTGATCCATTCCCTGTCCCTAACTCTGGTGGCCGCCCGGTCGCGGGGTGGCTTGCCGAAGGCCCTATCGATATGGCATTCCAGAGGCAAATGGCAATTCGTCGCTGAACTTTCCTGGGCAGACATTGTTTGTTGAGGAATAATCGCCATATGGGGCCCGTTATCGAGATGGCCCCTCGTTTTGCAGCGAAGGCCATACCGGCACTCTATCTTGCAGGCACAATGCTGGACACCGTGACAGAAGCACCGTCGGGTGCACAGGGCATAGGCGCTTCCGCCGCGGCTTACCGCCTGGCGACGCGGCACTCTGCGCGCGTGCGCTTCCTGAAGGTCGCCCTGCCGGTCGCCGCCCTCGTCATCGGCGCCGTCTTCGCCGTCGTGTCGATCGTGCGCACCTACGTCCCGTCCAATCTCCAGGTCGAAAGCGCCACCATCGAGGACGGCAAGATCGTCATGCGCAATCCGGCGATCTCCGGGCGCAACAAGGATGGCGTCAGCTATTCCATGAAGGCCGAGCGCGCGCTGCAGGACATGAAGCAGCCCGACGTGCTGACGCTCGAGAACATCAAGGCAAAGGTGCCGGTCAACGAGAACACGATCGCCGAGGTCGCCGCCACCACCGGGGTCTACGACCGCGGCAAGAACCTGCTCGACATGATCGCCCCCTTCACCATCAGCCTCAGCACCGGCCTCGAAGCCGCCTTCCGCTCCGCCCATCTCGATATCGACGGTGGCAACATGTCGACGCAGGAGCCGGTTTCCATCCGCTCGCGCGAAGCATCCATTGTTGCGCAGTCGCTGAGAATGACGGATAAAGGCCGGATCGTCGTCTTCGAAGGCAAGGTCGTCGTCGACGTCGACCCCGCCGCCATCCGCAACCGAGAAAAGTAAGAGCGCCATGTTCGCCACTCTCTCCGCCCCGCTCCGGGCCGCCAGCATCTCCGTTCTTGCCGCAGGCCTCGCACTGATCTCGGTTCCCGCGGGCGCCCAGCAGACGTCGAGCCGCATGAAGGGCATGCAGCTTTCGAACGACAAGCCGATCCAGATCCAGAGCGACAAGCTCGAGATCCGCGACCAGGAGAACAAGGCCGAGTTTTCCGGCAATGTGAAGGTCGTGCAGGGCACGACGACCCTGCAGGCGGGCAAGATGGTCGTCTACTATGCCGCCGGCGGCAGCGGCTCGGTGGCAAGCGGCGATGCGGATATCGAGAAGATCGACGTCTCGGAAAAGGTCTACCTGAAGTCCGGCACGCAGGAAGCGACGGCCGACACCGGCACGTTCAACCTCGTCAACGAGACGCTGCTCCTGAAGGGCGAGAAGGTCGTGTTGTCGGAAGGCAAGAACGTCTTCGTCGGCTGCCAGCTCACCGTGACCATGCGCACGGGCGAGGCCAAGCTCGACGCCTGCGGCGGCCGGGTCATGATCCAGCTCGACCCGAAGTCCCGCAAGACCACGAACTGATATAGCGCCGAACCCGTGTCCTCTTCTTTGCTCTCCCGCCTGACGCGCCGCCCCAGGAAGGCCGCGCCGGAGCCCCAGCGCAGCGCCGATCTTTCGCGCTACGACGGGACCCTCATTGCCCGCGGGCTGACCAAGAGCTACCGCGACCGCTGCGTCGTCAACGGCGTGTCGCTGGTCGTGCGCCGTGGCGAGGCCGTCGGCCTGCTCGGCCCGAACGGCGCGGGCAAGACCACCTGTTTCTACATGATCACGGGCCTCGTGCCGGTCGATGTGGGCTCCATCGAGATCAACGGCAACGACGTCACCACCATGCCGATGTATCGCCGCGCCCGCCTCGGCGTCGGCTACCTGCCGCAGGAAGCCTCGATCTTCCGCGGCCTGACGGTGGAGGAGAACATCCGCGCCGTGCTGGAAGTGCACGACAAGGACAAGGCGCGGCGCGAACAGAAGCTCGACAGCCTGCTCGCCGAGTTCTCCATCTCGCACCTGCGCAAGTCGCCGGCCATCGCGCTGTCGGGCGGCGAGCGGCGGCGCCTCGAGATCGCCCGGGCGCTTGCGACCGATCCGACCTTCATGCTGCTCGACGAGCCGTTCGCCGGCGTCGATCCGATCTCCGTCGCCGACATCCAGGCGCTGGTGCGCCACCTCACCTCGCGCGGCATCGGCGTGCTCATCACCGACCACAATGTGCGCGAGACGCTCGGCCTCATCGACCGGGCCTATATCATCCATGCCGGCGAAGTGCTGACCCATGGCCGGGCGAACGACATCGTCGCCAATCCGGATGTGCGCCGCCTCTATCTTGGCGATAATTTCAGCCTCTGACGCACGCCGCCTGCCCGATCGCCGCGATCTTCACCAAGTTCGCCGCTTGCGCTTGACCAAACCCATCAAAAAAGCAATTTTTGGGCCAGTTGGATTTCGCCGCCCCGCCCCGCCGGACGGAGGCCGCTTTTCCGGGGAGTAGAGCGTCCGCATGGCACTTGCAGCCAGCCTTTTCCTGCGCCAGAACCAGTCGCTGGTCATGACACCCCAGCTCATGCAGTCCATCCAGCTCTTGCAGATGACGCATGTCGAGCTCAACCAGTTCATCGCGCAGGAAGTCGAGAAGAACCCGCTCCTGGAGGTCGCCTCCGGCGACGAGGGTCCGCGGGAGGTTGAGCGCGGCGGCGAGGAGCATGTCCTGCCGAACGAGGAGCGCGGCCCGGCCGAAGGCGGCGGCGAGGAGGGTTTCCAGCCCGATCTCTACGACAACGCGACCGGCGGCAGCGCCGGCAGTGCGCCCGAAACGCTCGACGGCGGCCTCGACAACGTCTTTCCCGACGATGCCGGCCCGCGGGCGGCCGACGCGCCGGAGCTCCTCGGCCAGTGGAAATCCATGCCCGGCGGCGGCGAGGACAGCGACGGCTACGACCTCGACGACTTCGTGGCGAGCCGCAAGACGCTGCGCGACGTGCTGAACGAGCAGATCCCGTTCCTCCTTCCCGACCCGGTCGACCGGCTGGTCGCCCAGCACCTCGTCGACCAGCTCGACGAGGCCGGCTATCTCCAGGGCAGCACGGCCGAGACGGCGCTGCGCCTCGGCAAGCCGGTCGCCGAGATCGACCGCGTGCTCCATCGCCTGCAGGAGCTCGACCCGCCCGGCGTCTTCGCCCGCTCGCTCAGCGAGTGCCTTGCCATCCAGCTGAAGGCCAAGGACCGGCTCGACCCGGCCATGGCCGTGCTCGTCGACAATCTGGAACTGCTCGCCCGGCGCGATTTCGCCACGCTGAAGAAGCTGTGCGGCGTCGGCGAGGACGACCTCATCGACATGCTGGCGGAGATCCGCAAGCTCGACCCGAAGCCCGGCACCCGCTACGAGACGAGCGCTTCGGAGGCCGTGGTGCCGGATATCGTCGTGCGTGCCGCCGCGGACGGCACCTGGCATGTCGAGCTCAACGCCGACACCTTGCCGCGCGTCCTCGTCAACCGGGACTACTACGTCTCCGTCTCCAGCCGCACCAGCCGCGACAGCGCCGATTACGGCTTCCTCAACGAATGCCTGCAGACGGCCAACTGGCTGACGCGCAGCCTCGACCAGCGCGCCCGCACCATCATGAAGGTGGCAAGCGAGATCGTGCGCCAGCAGGATGCCTTCCTGGTGCACGGCGTCGACCATCTGCGCCCCCTGAACCTGAAGACGATCGCCGAGGCGATCAAGATGCACGAATCGACCGTGAGCCGCGTCACCTCGAACAAATACATGCTGACGCCGCGCGGCCTGTTCGAGCTGAAATATTTCTTCACCGTGTCGATCGGCTCGGCGGAGGGCGGCGATTCCCATTCGGCCGAAAGCGTGCGCCACCGTATCCGCGCGATGATCGCCCAGGAGCCCCCCGAGGCCGTGCTGTCGGACGACGATATCGTCGCGGCGCTACGCGAAGGGGGCGTCGACCTTGCCCGGCGCACCGTGGCGAAATACCGCGAGGCGATGAACATCCCCTCCTCCGTGCAGCGGCGGCGGGAAAAGCGGGCGCTCGCAAAAGCCGCCGCTTCATGAAACAAAGCCGGGAGAACCGGCGTTTGCCTGTGACAGACGTTAAGAATGCGTGAACACGGGAATTGACTTCGCCGGCGGGACGGGCTAATGCGCGCCCCACTTCCGAAGGGAAGGCAGGCCGGAATTCCAGACATATCCCCGCTTTTCTGGAGCGTGCGATGCAAAAAACACCGCATGCGTGAAACGCTTGGAACGTGGGTAAGGTTGGAATAGACTGTTGCGCGCAAATCACGAAAGAGAGGAAACCTCCATGAGTGTGCGTGTATCCGGTAAACATATGGAAATCGGCGAAACTTTCCGTCAGCGCATTGAAGAGCAGGTCGGAGAGGCCGTAACCAAATATTTCGACGGAGGATATTCGAGCCAGGTTACCGTGGAAAAAGCGGGGTCGCGGTACAGCGCCGATTGCAAGGTGCACCTCGATACCGGCATGGCCTTGCAGGCGAACGGCGAAGCGAACGATCCCCTGGCGGCCTTCCAATCGGCCTCCGAACGGATCGAGAAGCGCCTGCGTCGGTACAAGCGCAAGCTCAAGGATCACCACAACGGCAATGGTCATGATGCCTTTGCAGAAGTGGCATACACGGTGATGGATTCGGTCCCCGACGAAGACGACGAGCTTCCCGAGGACTACGCGCCGACCATCGTTGCGGAAAGCACGAAGAAACTCAGGACCATGTCCGTCGCCAGCGCCGTCATGGCGCTCGACCTGACGGACGAGCCGGTTCTTCTCTTCCGCAGCGCCGGGTCGGAGCAGCTCAATATCGTCTACCGACGCAACGACGGCAATATTGGCTGGATAGACCCGGCCAATATCAAAGGCTGAGTGGGGGAGCGTGGCGCCGGGACGGGCGCCACGCCTCTTCAAACCTTCACCCAGCGCACGAGGACAAAAGCATGGCATTGGCAGGTTTGCTGCAGCAGAGTGCGATTATTCCGGCGATGAAGGCCAATTCCAAGAAGCAGCTGCTTCAGGAACTGGCGACAAAAGCGGCAAAGATCACCGGGCTTCCGGAACGCGAGATTTTTGACGTCATCCTTCAGCGCGAGCGGCTCGGTTCGACCGGCGCCCAAGGGGAGCGACGTGCCGGCGGCGCTTCGC
>CAMLOC010000067.1 GCA_946481465.1 uncultured Shinella sp.
CGTTGCTTGCCCCTCACCTGCCTGCCGGCATCCTCTCCCCGCAAGCGGGGCGAGGAAGGCTGGGCGAACCGGTGTCCTCCCTTCGGCAGAATGCAGGAAGACGGTTCGGCACCCCCTTCTCCCCGCTTGCGGGGAGAAGGTCCCGGCAGGGGGATGAGGGGCCCTGCCGCGCTTACCTACTCACTCCGTCGCCAGAAGCCCCGGCAGTTCCTTCAGGATGCTGTTCCGCGCGCGCAGGCTCGTGCGCGGCTGCTCTTTCTTCTCGTCCTGCACCAGCCGGGCGAAGACGACGGTGCGGTCGTCGCGGCGGGCCCAGCCGACATACCAGCCCCACGGCCGGGCATAGTCGAAATTGCCGTCGGCCTTGCGGGGATAGGCCATGCCCGTCTTGCCCTGCGCGCCCCAGCCGTCCGCAAGGTCGTGCCGCTCGAGGATCGCCATCGCCCGGTCCATGGCGTCGGCGGAGACCGGCAGGTCGTGGTTCACCAGCTTCTTCAGGAACGCCACCTGCTCGCGCGGCGAGATCTTCAGCGAGGAGGCGATCCAGGCGCGCTCGAGCCCGTTGTCCTTGCCGGGATCGCCCGTCATGTCGGCATTGCCGTAGCCGAAGGCCTCGGCATAGTCGCGAAGCTGCTCGTAGCCGAGGAATTCGGTGATGCGCTGCGAATACCAGACGATGGAAAATTCCATCCAGCGCTCCGGCGTCGCCGGCTGGCGCCAGGCCTCGCCGCCCCAGTCCGGATAGCCTTTCAGGAAGGGCAGGACCGGTTCCTTCGCGTCTTCCAGGAAGCCGGAATCGTAGCCCATCACAGCGAGCGGCACCTTGAAGGTGGAGGCCGGCGTCACGCGGCTTTCGCAATCACCCTTTTCCAGAATGACCTCATCGCTTGCCGCATCGGCGACGATCGTACAAATAATGCGGGCTTCGGCCGGCATGCCGAAGCCTGCGGCCAGCAGGGCGCCGGCCGCGAAAAGACGTATGTCCATCACGTTTTCCTCGGGTTTTGAGCGGTTTGTGCATTATCCATAGCAATGCCTTGATGCGCTGGCAAAAGATCAATACTGGTCTCAGACCTTAGAAAAATTGGGGCTTTGCCATGGTTCGGCCATATCTGCCGCTGAACGCCTTCCGCGCCTTCGAGGCCTCCGCCCGCCATCTCAGCTTCACGCGGGCGGCGATCGAACTCAATGTCACGCAGGCGGCCGTCAGCCACCAGGTCAAGAGCCTGGAGGAGCAGCTGAACGTCGTGCTCTTCAAGCGCCTGCCGCGCGGGCTGATGATCACGGCGGAGGGGGAGAGCCTCATGTCGGTGCTGCGCGACAGCTTCGACCGCATGGCCGATGCGGTGGAGCGCTTTCGCGGCGGCCATGTGCGGGAGATCCTGACGGTCGGGGCCGTCGGCACCTTCGCCGTGGGCTGGCTCCTGCCGCGCCTTGCCGCCTTCCGCGAGCGCCATCCCTTCGTCGAGGTGCGGCTTTCGACCAACAACAACCGCGTCGACCTTGCCGCCGAGGGGCTCGACTTCGCCATCCGCTTCGGCGCCGGCGCCTGGCACGGCACGGACGCCGTCCGCCTCTTCGACGCGCCGCTCTCCGTGCTCGCCACGCCCGCCGTTGCGCGCGGCCTTGCCGAGCCCGCCGACCTGCTCGGCCTGACGCTGCTGCGCTCGTACCGGCGCGACGAGTGGACCCGCTGGTTCGAGGCGGCCGGCCTGCCGCGCACGCCGCCGCCGCAGAACGCCATCGGCGTTGATACCTCGCTCGCCATGATGGAGGCCGTGTTGCAGGGCGCCGGCGTCGGCCTTGCCCCGCCGCTGATGTTCTCGCGCCTTCTGGCGGTCGGTGCCGTCGTCCAGCCGTTCGAAACCAGCCTTGCGCTCGGCAGCTACTGGCTGACCCGCCTGCAATCGCGCAGCGTCACCCCCGCCATGGCGGCCTTTTCGGCCTGGTTGGAGGAGGCAGTGGCGCAGGAGGGGCTGGGCCGGGAAGATCGGTGACGGCGTCGTTGCGGGCCGGCGCGGCAGGCCCTATAAGTCGTTGCTGAGGAACGAATTCATGCGGTGAGCGTTCGTCGGCAATCAATTCGGGGAAATGCGCCATGGAATGGAAAGGTCGTCGCCAGTCGGGCAATATCGAGGACCAGCGCGGAGCCGGTCGCTCGGCGGGAGGCAGCAATCCGTTCGGCCGCGGCAATGGCGGCTTCCGCATTCCGATGGGCGGCGGACGCCGCGCCGGCGGCGGCATGAGCATCGGCACCATCATCTTCCTCGTCGTCATCTATTTCGTCTTCAAGGCGATGGGCATCGACCTGTTGCAGGTGATGGGCGAGGGCGGCGGGCAGGTCAGCATGCCGGGCTTCGAGCAGACCGAGAGCGCAAGCCGCCGCGCCTCCCCGCAGGAGGAGGAGACCAAGGCCTTCATGGCGACCGTTCTCGCCGAGACGGAAGACACCTGGAACGGCATTTTCCAGGCGGCTGGCGAACGCTATGAGGAGCCCAAGATGGTGCTCTTCTCGGGCTCCGTGCAGTCGGCCTGCGGCTTCGCCTCGGCGGCCTCCGGCCCGTTCTACTGCCCGGGCGACCGCAAGGTCTATCTCGACATGAGCTTCTTCGACGAGCTCGCCGGCAAGTTCGACGCTTCCGGCGACTTCGCCCAGGCCTATGTCGTCGCCCACGAGGTCGGCCATCATGTGCAGAACCTCACCGGCGTGCTGCCGCGCTTCAACCAGCAGCGCCAGCGCATGAGCGAGGTGGAGGCCAACCAGATGTCGATCCGCGTCGAGCTTCAGGCCGACTGCTATGCCGGCATCTGGGGCAAGTATACCGAGCAGAAGGGCCTTCTGGAGCGCGGCGACCTGGAGGAGGCGCTGAACGCCGCCACCCAGATCGGCGACGACACGCTGCAAAAGCGCATGCAGGGCTATGTCGTGCCGGAAAGCTTCAACCACGGCACGTCCGAGCAGCGCCGCCGCTGGTTCAAGCGCGGCTTCGACACCGGCCGGGTCGACGCCTGCGACACGTTCAAGGGCGACGTATGATCGAAGCGCCGGCGGCCTGGCTGCTGTCGGCGACCTTGAGGTCCTCCTCGACGATCGAGGCATATTTGGTCGCGTGCGTCAGCGTGACGGCGAGCGCGACCGCAAGCAGCGGCACGGCGATCGCCAGATTGCCGCGCAGTTGCCAGAAGAACGGCCGGTGCACCACCTTCACCCACAGGAGAAGGGCGGCCGGAAGCACGCCGAAGACCAGCATGTGAAGGGCAAGGCCAATAGGCTGGAGCGGCGATCCGGCGCGGAAGACGCCGTCCTCGTCCATGAACCAGGCGGCGGCGGCCGCGAGAAGAAGAAGCGCTGCGAAGAGCGGCTTCATCACCCGTTTCCACGAGATGGCGACGCAGGTCGCGATGAAGAGGCAGAAGAGGCCGCCCGTCACCAGCGCGAGCGTGCCCGGGCGCGCGCCGAGCAGGACCCAGCTTTCCATCCAGAAATCGCGGCTGGTGAGGAGGAAGAGATAGAGGCCGGTCGCAAGGCTGACCGTCAGGCTTGCGAAGGCGGGGCCGGCGGATGGAAGAGGTGCGATTGGGCGACGTGACATGGCCGGTCCTCGGATACGGATACGCAAGGACGCTTCTTGCCTTCCATCGTTACCGGCGAATGACAATCGTGCCCCTTGGGGACACTTCTCTCACGGCGAAGCTGACAGGTCCCTGACGGGCCGCGCGCGGCGCGGCCCGTGTCCATGGCGTCAGGCCCGCTTTTCGCTGTCCATGTGCACCAGCTGGGCGGCCGGGTAGCGGTCGCCGGCGGCGGCGTCCTTCGGCAGGGCGGATTCGATGGCGGCGAGGTCGGCCGCGGTGAGGGCGACCTGCTGCGCGCCCAGCGCCTCGGCGAGGCGATCACGCCTGCGGGCGCCGACAAGCGGCACGATATCGGCGCCCTGTGTGGCGACCCAGGCGATGGCGAGCTGGGCGACGGTCGCGCCCTTCTCGCCCGCGACGCGGCGCAGCGCCTCGACGAGCGCCAGGTTCGTGTCGACATTGCCGTCCTGGAACCGCGGGCTGAAGGAGCGGAAGTCGCCGCCCGTCGCCGCTCCCTTCTGCCAGTGCCCGCTGATCAGGCCGCGCGACAGGACGCCATAGGCCGTGACGGGAATGCCGAGCGCCCGGCAGGTCGGCAGGATGTCGTCCTCGATGCCGCGCGAGATCAGCGAATACTCGATCTGCAGGTCGCAGACCGGATGGACGGCCGCGGCGCGGCGGATGGTTTCCGATCCCACCTCGGACAGCCCGACATGGCGGATGTAGCCGGCCTTCACGAGATCGGCGAGCGCGCCCATCGTCTCCTCGATCGGCACCGCCGGATCGAGGCGGGAGGGGCGGTAGATGTCGATATGGTCGGTGCCGAGCCTCTGCAGGGAATAGGCGAGGAAGTTGCGGATCGCCGCCGGGCGGGAATCGTAGCCGCTCCAGGCGCCGTCCGGCCCGCGCAGCGCGCCGAACTTCACGCTGAGCACCACGTCCTCGCGGCGGCGGTCCTTCAGCGCCTCGGCGATCAGCATCTCGTTGTGGCCCATGCCGTAGAAATCGCCGGTGTCGAGAAGCGTGATGCCGGCATCGAGCGCGGCGTGGATGGTGGCGATGCTTTCGGCCCGGTCGGCCGGGCCGTACATGCCGGACATGCCCATGCAGCCGAGCCCGATGGTGGAAACGACGGGGCCGGTCTTGCCGAGTTGCGTGGTCTTCATGGTGTTTCTCCTGTGCGTTGCCTTTCGGTCGGTGCTCTTTTACCGCCATCGGCTTTGTGCGATAATCCGATCCATATTGAACAAGCCGTGCGGTTTTTTGAACAATGAGCCAGATCCCCCTTGCCGATCTCGACGCCTTCGTCACCATCGCCCGGGTGAAGAGCTTCCGCGCCGCCGCCAAGCTGCGCGGCGTTTCCGCCTCGGCGCTGTCGGAGGCGATGCGGCGGCTGGAGGGGCGTCTCGATCTCCGCCTCTTCAACCGCACGACCCGCAGCGTGACGCTGACGGATGCCGGCGCGCGCCTCCTGGAGCGGCTGGCCCCGGCGCTGGCCGAGGTGGAGGCGGCGATCGACGGCGTGAACAGCCTGCGCGACCGGCCGGTCGGCCGCCTCCGGCTGAACGTGCCGGGCATCGTCGCGCGCTTCGTGCTGCCGCCGATCGCCACGCCCTTCCTCAAGGCCTATCCCGGCATCACGCTGGAAGTTGCCTCCAACGATGCGCTGGTGGATGTGCTGGCGGAAGGCTTCGATGCCGGCATCCGCTACGAGGAGGCGCTGCACCAGGACATGATCGCCGTGCCGATCGGCCCGCGCCGCCAGCGTTTCATCGTGGCTGCCGCACCCGCCTATATCGAGGCGCACGGCGCGCCGGAGCATCCGCGCGACCTCATGCGGCACCGCTGCATCCTGCACCGTTTCGCCAGCGGCCATGTGCTGCCCTGGGCCTTCGAGCGCGGCGAGGAGAAGGTCTCGCTGATGCCGCCGGCCTGCCTCATCTCCGAATCGAACGAGGTGGAGCAGCACGCCGCCGCGGCCGGCCTCGGCCTAGTCTGCACCTTCGAGGAATTCCTGGCGCCGGCCCTTGCCTCCGGCGCGCTGCAGATCGTCATGCCCGACTGGATCCAGACCTTTTCCGGCCCCTTTCTCTACTATCCGAGCCGCACCCTGATGCCCGCGCCGCTGCGGGCCTTCGTCGATTTCGTGAAGGCGCATCCCTGGCCGGAATGAGGGCTTTCATCAGCGGATCGCAACCAATTCATCAAAAAATTTGCGATGTTCACGGATTGTTTCGCGGGCAAAAGTGAAATAAAAGTCCTCGCCTGACATTTTCGCCCGCCTATGCCGGGCGCTATCCTTACCAGGGGTGAAACCATGATCGATGCCAGGTCCACCCGGCGCGGGCTCCTTCTCGTCTTCATGATCATGTTCCTCGACGTGATCGGCATCGCCATCATCATGCCGGTGCTGCCGACCTATCTGCGCGAACTGACGGGCGACGACATCAGCCAGGCGGCGATCGACGGCGGCTGGCTGCTGCTCGTCTATGCCGGCATGCAATTCCTTTTCGCACCCTTCATCGGCAATCTCTCCGACCGCTTCGGCCGGCGGCCGGTGCTGCTCGCCTGCATCCTCACCTTCGCCATCGACAATCTCATCTGTGCGCTGGCGACGTCCTACTGGATGCTGTTCGTCGGCCGGGTGCTGGCGGGCATCAGCGGCGCCAGCTTCGGCACGGCCGCCGCCTATATCGCCGACGTCTCGACGGAGGAAACGCGGGCGAAGAATTTCGGGCTGATGGGCATCGCCTTCGGCACCGGTTTCGCGCTCGGCCCGGTCATCGGCGGGCTTCTCGGCGAGTTCGGCCCGCGCATCCCGTTCTACGGGGCCGCGGTGCTGGCCTTCCTCAATTTCGTCGCGGCCCTTTTTCTCCTGCCGGAAAGCCTGGAGGCGGCCCATCGCCGGCGGTTCGAGCTTGGCCGCGCCAATCCGCTCGGCGCGCTCCTCCAGATGCGCAACTATCCGGGCGTCCTGTGGATCGGCCTCGTCTTCTTCTGCTACTGGCTGGCGCATGCCGTCTATCCCTCCGTCTGGTCCTTCGTCTCGGCGCTGCGCTATGGCTGGAGCGAGGGGCAGATCGGCCTGTCGCTCGGCGTTTTCGGCGTCGGCGGGGCGGTCGTCATGGCCTTCGTGCTGCCGCGCGTCGTGCCGAGGCTCGGCGAGTTCCGCACGGCCGTCGTCGGGCTTTCCTTCTCCGTGCTCGGCCTGTCCGGCTATGCCGCGTCCTATCAGGGCTGGATGATCTATGCGGTCATCCTCCTGACGGCGCTCGAGAGCCTTGCCGATCCGCCGCTGCGCTCGATCGCCTCGGCCCGCGTGCCGCCCTCCGCCCAGGGCGAATTGCAGGGCGCGCTGACCAGCGTCTCCAGCATCACGACGATCATCGGGCCGCTGATCTTCACCCAGGTGTTCAGCCATTTCACGGGGCCGTCGGCGCCGGTCGTCTTCGCCGGGGCGCCGTTTGCGCTTGCGGCCCTGATGCTTCTGGCCGGCCTCGTCATCTTCGTCGTGAAGCTGCGCGGCGCGGGAACGGGTCCGAGTGGAAATCTCGCGCCGGAAAGCGCCTGAAGCGCTTTCAAACGTGACATTTCGACGAAATTTCCGCGCGAAACCGTCGCGCGGAGCGCCATTCCGGCATTTTTGATGAAAGCATCACATCAATTCGATTGATCGCGGCTGGAACTTGTGATCCGAAGCGATGCGAAAGTGAGAACTATCATGCACATGGCCCCGCACCGCGAGAACAATGGCTGGGGCGCGCATTTCCGCGCGACCTTCACCCTCGGCATACCCCTGATCGGCGCGCAGCTCGCCCAGCTCGGCATTCACACGACGGATGTCGTCATCGTCGGCCGCCTGGGGGCGGCCTATCTGGCGGCGCTTGTCCTGTCGAGCCAGTTCTTCTTCACGCTGTTCATCCTGGGCTCCGGCTTCGCCAATGCCGTCATGCCCATGGTCGCGCAGGCCTATGGCCGCGGCGATACGGTCTCGGTGCGCCGCTCCGTGCGCATGGGCATGTGGGTGGTGCTGATCTATTCCGCGCTGACGGTGCCCGTCTTCTACAATGCGGAGAACCTCCTGCTCTTTGCCGGCCAGAAGCCGGACGTGGCGGCGCTGGCCGGCAGCTATCTCGGCATTGCGCAATGGGGCATCGGCCCGGCGTTGCTCTTCATGACGCTGCGCGGCCTCGTCAGTGCGCATGGTCGCGCCGGCATCGTGCTTTACGTCACCATCGCCATCCTTTCGATCAACGCCTTCTTCGCCTATGCGCTGGTGCTCGGCCGCTTCGGCTTCCCCGCCATGGGCATCGAGGGGGCCGCTTATGTCTCGCTCGGCGTCAACATCCTGAGCTTCCTGCTCATCACGGCCTATATCCAGTCGCGGCCGGAAATGCGCAGCCACGAGCTCTTCGTGCGGTTCTGGCGGCCGGACTGGCCGGCCTTTCGCGAGGTGGTCCATCTCGGCCTGCCGATCGGCTTTACCATGCTCGCCGAAGTCAGCCTGTTCACCGGCGCCTCGCTTCTGATGGGCAGCATCGGCACGCTGGAACTGGCCGCTCACGGCATCGCCCTGCAGCTCGCCTCCATCGCCTTCATGATCCCGCTCGGCCTGGCGCAGGCCGGCACGGTGCGCGTCGGCGTCGCCCACGGCCGCAGCGATCATACCGCCGTCGTGCGGGCGTCGCTCGCGGTGCTGGCCGTCGCGGCGGTCATCGCCGTCGGCGGCGGCGTGCTCTTCGCCGCCATTCCGACCACGCTCGCCTCGATTTTCCTCGACAAGGCGGGCAAGGATTCGGCCGCGGTGCTGGCGATTGCCGGCCCCTTCGTGGTGATCGCCGGCATCTTCCAGCTCGTCGACGGTCTGCAGGCGATTGCCGCCGGCCTGCTGCGCGGGTTGAAGGACACGCGCATCCCGATGATCCTGGCGCTGATCTCCTATTGGCCGATCGGCTTCCTGGCCGCCTGGTTCTTCGCCTTCCCGGCCGGCTTCGGCGGCATCGGCGTCTGGTTCGGCTTCCTCTGCGGCCTGTCGGCCGCCTCCGTCCTGCTCAACTGGCGCTTCTACCGGCTGGTGACGCGGGGCATGCCCGCCGCGCGGCCGATCTGAAACGAAAAAAGCCCCGGACACCGTCCGGGGCTTTTGTCTGTCGGGGCGGCTCAGGCCCGTTCGGGGATGGCCGCTTCGCCCTTCTTCTCGCGCACGAGGTTGATGAAGCGGCGGAAGAGGTAGTGGCTGTCCTGCGGGCCGGGGGAGGCCTCCGGATGGTGCTGCACGGAGAAGACCGGCTTGCCGGCAAGGCGCAGGCCGCAATTCGTGCCGTCGAACAGCGAGACGTGGGTTTCCTCCACGCCGTCGGGCAGGGAGGCGGAGGCGACGGCAAAGCCGTGGTTCATCGAGACGATCTCCACCTTGCCGGTCGTGTGGTCCTTGACCGGGTGGTTCGCGCCGTGGTGGCCCTGGTGCATCTTCTCGGTCGTCGCGCCGACGGCAAGGCCCAGCATCTGGTGGCCGAGGCAGATGCCGAAGATCGGGATGCCGCTGTCGATCAGCGTCCTGATGACGGGTACGGCGTATTCGCCGGTTGCCGCCGGGTCGCCCGGGCCGTTGGACAGGAAGATGCCGTCCGGCTTCTGCGCCAGCACGTCCTCGGCGCTGGAGGTCGCCGGCATGACGGTGACCTTGCAGCCGAGGCCGGTGAAGAGGCGCAGGATGTTGCGCTTCACGCCGTAGTCGAGGGCGACGATGTGGTACTTCACGTCGCCGTCCGTAAGGTCCTCGTGGCCTTCGTTCCACACCCAGGGCTTCTCGCTCCAGCGCGAGGACTGGCCGGAGGAGGCGACCTTTGCAAGGTCGAGGCCGACGAGGCCGCTCCAGGCCTTCGCTTCCGCCTTCAGCGCCTCGATGTCGAAGACGCCGTTGGGGTCGTGGGCGATGACGGCGTTCGGCGCGCCGTTCTCGCGGATCCAGGCGGTCAGCGCGCGCGTGTCGATGCCCGAAAGGCCGATGATGCCGCGGGCCTTCAGCCAGCCGTCGAGGTGCTGTGCTGCGCGGTAGTTGGACGGCTCGGTGATGTCGGCCTTGAAGATCGTGCCGACGGCGCCGTGGCGGGCGGCCGGCGTCAGGTCCTCGATGTCCTCGTCATTGGCGCCGATATTGCCGATATGCGGGAAGGTGAAGGTGACGATCTGCCCGGCATAGGACGGGTCGGTGAGGATTTCCTGGTAGCCGGTGAGGGCCGTGTTGAAGCAGACTTCGGCCACCGCCACGCCCGAGGCGCCGAGGCCGCTTCCCTCGATGACCGTGCCGTCGGCCAGCACCAGCACGGCCGTCGTGGTCCGGGTGACCCAGGGGGTGGTCGCTTCC
>CAMLOC010000068.1 GCA_946481465.1 uncultured Shinella sp.
GCTCGTCGAACGGGCGATCACGCGCATCGGCACGAGCGGCGCCGGCATCGAGGTGATGGCGCTCGCCTCCGTGCGCGCCACCCGCGAGGCGACCGTCAAGCACGACGGCGAGGACCTGCCGGTCATCGTCGGCGTGCCGATGGCCGGCGAGCGGATCAACGGCGAAACCTTCGACGGCGAACGGAAAACAGCCATATTTCCCGGGGACTTGCCGAAGGATCCGGATTCTCTTTTCAAGGAACTTGAATCCCTGCCTGAAGGCGAGGCGCCGCATCTCCTGAACTTCGTGCGCTTCCGCCCGCCGCATATCGAGGAGACGGGCGGCGGCCTGAAACTGTCCGTGCCGCACATCCGCCTCGACCGCGCGCTGCAATACCTGATCGGAGACCGGCTCGCATGAACGACCGCCCGCGCAAGCCCGCCGCCTTCTCGCTGCCCGCCAGCGCCCCGCAGCCGCCCGAGCGCGCCAGGCCCCGTGCCCCGGCCGCCTTCGACGACGCTGTCACGCTGACGCCGGATGCGGACGATCCGTTCATCGCCACCACCGCCGACCTGCCGGACCTGGCGCCGCCGGTCGCAACCCCGCGCAAGCGCCGCCTGACGCTCGGCCGCCTCGCCCTCGGCGCGCTCGGCCTCCTCGTCTCGCTCGCCGTCGGCCTCTGGGTCGACGCGCTGATCCGCGACCTCTTCAGCCGCAACGACTGGCTCGGCTATCTCGCGATCGCCGCCGCCGCCGTGGCCGTTCTCGCCGTCCTCGGCCTCGTCGCACGCGAACTGATCGGCCTGCGCCGCCTCGCCGCGGTGCAGGACCTCAAGCGCGACGTCGCCGACGCGGCACTGTCGCCGAGCCCGCAGGCCGGCCGCGCCATCCTCGCCCGCCTCGTGCACCTCCTCGCCGCCCGGCCGCAGACGGCGCGCGGACGCGCCCGCCTTGCCGAAACCGAAGGCGAGATCATCGATGCGGCCCACCTCGTCGATCTTGCCGAGCGCGAACTGATGGCGCCGCTCGACCGCGAGGCGCGCGCGCTGATCCTCGGCGCGGCCAAGCGGGTCTCCATCGTCACCGCCGTCAGCCCGCGCGCGCTGGTCGATCTCGGCTATGTCGTCTACGAGAGCAGCCGGCTGGTGCGCGGCATGGCGGAGCTTTACGGCGGGCGCCCGGGCAAGATCGGCATGCTGCGGCTGATGCGCGACGTCGTCGCCCATCTCGCCGTCACCGGTTCCATCGCCATGGGCGACAGCCTGGTGCAGCAGGTGCTGGGCCACGGGCTGGCCTCGAAACTCTCCGCCCGGCTCGGCGAAGGCGTCATCAACGGCCTGATGACGGCGCGGATCGGCATCGCCGCCATGGACCTCTGCCGGCCCATGCCCTTCCGTGCGCTGAAGCGCCCGGGCATCGGCGATTTCATCGGCGACCTGACGCCGGGCATGGCGGCCGGCCGGCGCGACGAAGCGTGAGCCGCGCCGCCGTGCGCCCTTGACGGTGGCGCACTGTGGATTCGCTGCAACACCCCGGTTTTCCGGGCCTGCGCGACCGGTAAATCACGACGGGCGGGGCAGCCGGAAACCGTCCATTAACCATTTTCGCGCAAATCTCGTCGCACACAAGCAGGCCGGATGGCCGTCGCCCATCAAGGATCGTTCATGTACCCGCGCACTTCTTTGATCGCCCGCGTCTCCGCAGCGGCCTTCCTCGCAGCCACCGCCATCGCGCTTCCGGCCTCCGCCGGCTCGCGCGACAAGGCCTTCTTCGAGCAGGTCACCGGCAACTGGCAGGGCAAGGGCGAGATCGTCGCCGGCAAGTACAAGGGCACCAAGTTCGCCTGCGACCTGACGGGCGACACGGGCCCCGCCAAGGGCGCCGGCATCCAGCTCGACGGCTTCTGCCGCGTCGGCGTCTTCAAGCAGCCGATGTCCGCCCTCATCACCAAATCGGGCAGCACCTACAAGGGCAAGTTCCTCGACGGCGCCTCCGGCAAGGGCCTCGACATCACGTCCGGCCAGGTCAACGGCAACAAGGTGGTCGTCGGCATCAACCGCCAGAAGCTCAACGGCGCGATGATCGCGCGCCTCGACGGCGACAACAAGATGAACATC
Source organism: uncultured Shinella sp. (assembly GCA_946481465.1). The sequence goes on from CAMLOC010000068.1 coordinate 2,098, forward strand.
ACCATCTCGGTGAAGGTCGCCGACAAGATGGTCCCGGTCATCGGCGTCTCGCTCGACCGCAATCTCGACGACATCGCCGTCGGTTCGATCAAGTAGCCTGCCACCAGTCGGAGCCGGCGCTCGCCGGCTCGATGCCGGCCACATCCGCATCCCCCAGCCACGCGGCCACCGTGCGCCCCTCGACCACCAGGGCGGGCGCCACGTCGGCAAGCGGCATCAGCACGAAGCCGCGCCCCGTCATGCGCGGATGCGGCAGTTCCAGCCGCCCGCCGGTCTGCGCCACGCCCTCATAGGTCAGGACGTCGATATCGATGGTGCGCGGTCCCCAGCGCTCCTTGCGCTCGCGCTTCATGTCGCGCTCGATGGCAAGGCAGGTGTCGAGCAGCGGCTCGGGCGCAAGCATCGTGTCGACCAGCGCGCAGGCGTTGAAGAACCAGTCCTGGTCGGTCTTGCCCCAGGGCGGCGTGCGGTAGAGCCGCGAGACCGCCGCCACGCGGCAATCCGCGCGCGCGTCGAGCGCGCGCAGCGCCTCGGCCATGGCGCGCACGGGATCGCCGATATTGCCGCCGAGGCCGAGCGCGGCCCGGCGGAAGGGTTCAGACGGCATGGTCGACCGTCACCTGCACGTAATCCAGCACGCCGGGCACCGGCGCGTTCGGCTTGCGCACCGTGATGCGCGCGCGGGAAATCTGCGGGAAGCGGGCACAGAGCACACTGGCGATCTCCTGCGCCAGCGCCTCGATGAGATAGCGCCGCTGGCCCGTGACGATCCGTTCGATCTCCTGGAAGGCGACGCCGTAGTCCACGGTCGATTCGATCGCGTCGTCGGAAAGCGGGCGCAGCGGGCGCACCTCCAGTTCCGCGTCGACGAAGAACCGCTGGCCGAGGAACTCCTCGGCATCGTGCAGGCCGTGGCGGGCGAAGAAGGCGCAGTTCTTGAGCGTGATCGTGTAGGTGGTGGTCATGGGTCTTTCCTGTCTGGCTGCCTGTCAGGCGCGCGCCTCGCGCGCCGTCACCTTGCGCCCCGCGGCGAGCATAGCATCCGCCATCGCCAGCGCATCCCTGTTGATTGCGACATCGTGCACCCTGAAGACCGCCGCGCCGGCGATCCGCAGCAATGCGGTGGTGGCGGCCGTGCCGGCATCGCGGCCCTCCGCCTCGCGCCCCGTGACGGCGCCGACGAAGCGTTTTCGCGAGGTGCCGGCGAGGATCGGCAATTCGAAACCGTAAAGTTCGCCGAAACGCGCCATCAGTTCGAGGTTCTCGTCCGTATCCTTGGCAAAGCCGAAACCGGGATCGAGCACCATCGCCTCGCGCGCGACGCCGGCCGCCCGGGCGATCTCCAGCGAGCGGCCGAGGAAGAGATACTGGTCTTCCACGACGTCCGGCCGCTTCTCGCGGTCCCGCCCGGTATGCATGATGCAGAGCCCTGCCGAGGTCTCAGCGGCGACGCCGGCAATGTCGGGTTCGCGCTGCAGGCCGTGCACGTCGTTGACGATATGGGCGCCGGCCGCAACGGCGAGCCGCGCCGTCTCGGCCCTGTAGGTATCGACGGAGATGATCGCGTCCGTCGTGCCCGCAAGCGCCTCGATAACGGGCAGGATGCGGTCCTGCTCCTCCGCCGCCGACACGGCGGCCGCGCCGGGCCGGGTCGATTCCCCGCCGATATCGACGATCTCCGCCCCCTCTTCGAGACAGAGGATGGCCTGCGCCACCGCCTTGTCCGCGCTGTCGAAGCGGCCGCCGTCGGAAAAGGAATCCGGCGTCACATTGACGATCGCCATCAAAATGCCGCGCGGACCGAGTTCCAGCGAACGGCCGTGGGCAAGTGCCCAGCGAAAGGGTTGAAAGGGCGAGAACATGGCGGTTTCCTCCCGCGGTTGACCACAGCGCCTCGGATATTCCCCGGCACCCTTAGCTTTAAATCAACGGATTTACCGCTAAGGCTGTCGAGCGGCGTCCCGGATAGGGTGTTGCGCTCGCCGAGCCTATGCCCCAAGCTCGGGGGAAGTTCAACCGGCGCCTTCGGCCGGTCTCCACGCCGGACGATCCGGCGGCGAAAGGAATGCTGACGGAATGACGACCACCGCTCGCCTGATGGCCCTGGCCGCCCTTGCCTGCCTTGCGTTCCAGCCGGCCCGCGCCGATACCATCACCTCCAAGACCTTCGCCTATTTTTCCGTCGGCGGGCGCACGGCGGCCGAACTCGACGAGGAACTGTCGAAGCATGGCCCGGTCATGAAGCACAGCGGCGCGCGCCATCCCGGCGCCACCCGGATCAAGTGGGGCGGCTCGGTGACCTATGTGCGCCGCGGCAACCGCTGCGCCGTCGGCGAGGCGCGGGTGACGCTCTCCACCGAGATCATCCTGCCGCGCTGGAAGCACCGCAAGCGCGCCACCCCGTCGCTCGCGCTCATCTGGGACACGCTTTCGAGCGACATAAAACGCCATGAGGAACGCCACGCCGAGATCGCCCGCAACCACGCCCGCAGCCTGGAGCGCACGTTGAGGAGCCTGCGCCCCGAAGCCGACTGCGAGCGCATGCAGGCCCGCGTCGACCGGGTGACGGCCGATGCCGTCTCGAAGCACGATGCCGACCAGGCGCGCTTCGACCGCGTCGAATCGAAGAACTTCAACGACCGGATGATGCGCCTGCTGGTGCACCGGTTGAAGAACCGCGCCGAGTAAGGCGCCGCACCGGCAGGTATTTCTTGAAAGAGTTTTAATGGAACGGGACCGGGCGAAGGCCCGCGCGCCTTTTCATGCACGAAATGACTGGTTAGTTTTAGCGATAGCGCAATTCCGCAAATCGCCGTATTTTCATATCAACAGTGAACGGGAAGACGATTTTCCTTCCCGAAGTCGCATGAAACGGTTTGTAACAGGTTCTCCTGGCGCGTCCCAATCAAAGCAGCAGGTGTCTCCTCCCTCTCCTGCCTGCGATGCGCCCTCCTGGCCTCGCTCGTCCTGACCGACCGGCGAGGCTCTTTTTTTGCCCTTCTATTCTTGCAAGCGTGCCCAGGCCCGCGATCTCTTCTTCCTTGATGAAGAAGAGGCGTCGCACCGCGACGGCCGGAACCGGCCGCGCGCTTCGGCAAATCCGGGAAGGGCGATGTCAGGCCTGGCGTTCGGGAACGTGGACGACGAGCCCGTCCAGCGCATCCGACATCTTGATCTGACAGGAGAGGCGCGAGGTGGGGCGCACCTCGTAGGCGAAGTCCAGCATGTCCTCCTCCATCGCTTCCGGCGGGCCGACGACCGCGCTCCAGGCGTCGTCGACATAGACATGACAGGTCGCACAGGCGCAGGCGCCGCCGCACTCGGCCTCGATGCCGGGCACGGAGTTGCGCACGGCGTTTTCCATGACCGTGGAGCCGTTGGCGACGGTGAGGTCGTGGCGCGTGCCGTCGAAGGCGACGATGGTGAGTTTGCTCATGATGGCTTCCGGATCCTCAAGACTGCCCGGGCGGGCGAACGAACGGCCGGCGGGAAGGTGGTCGAACGCGCCGGTTTTCGCGGACGTTTCCAACAAAACCCCTCTCCAGTCAACATCGCGCGCCCGGCGGGTTCCGGCCGGTCCGGGCGCGCCATCGGCTTTTCCCGCCGCGCCGGAGACGGCACGGCAGGGCCTGCGGCGATCAGCGGCAGAGTTTGAGGATGAAGTTTTCCGCCTCGATGACGGCGGCGGCGACGCCGGCGAGCGCGGCGGCATCGGCCGGATCGTCCTCCAGCGCGGCGGCCGCCTTGCCGACAGCGGTGGCGCCGACGGACTGGGCGGAGCCCTTGAGGCGATGGGCGACGGCGGCGCGGGCGGCGCCTTCGGTGCCCGCCAGTTCCTTCATGCTCGCGCGCGCCTGCCGGGTGAACATCTGCAGCACTTCGAGTTCCAGCCCCTTGTCGCCCATCGTCTGGCGGCCAAGGTGTGCCAGATCGATCGGCTTCTCCCCGGAATGGGACATGCCGCCCGCATTGTCGGGCGCCTCGAATGCGATGTTGAGCGCTGCCATTTGCCAATATCCTTATAGACGCGGTGTACGCTTGTTTCTTTGTGGTGCACGCGGACCTTGAGGGTCATCCTGCGCGGGCGGCGCGGCTATCCGATTAAAAGACGGCGCAAAATGGGCATGAATCGCAAACTATGGTTAACGGCTGAAAAATTGCCGTTTTCACAGGTTTTCCATCGCGATACAGAATCGTCCGATCTTAACTTCCTGTTAAGTTTCGGGCGAAGGGAGATGGCAATGAATTGTGTGATACAGGCTAATGTGTCACTACGATACGACCGGATAGTCCCGGTGGATAAGCCGTGGGCGGAGATACACCGCTTCGCCTTTTCGGTCTATCGAGCGAATTTGGAATGAACGGTGGTCCGGACGCTGCATGCCATGAGGGTATGCAGCAAGACCGGCCACCAACCGGACCGGTTCGAATGCGCCTGAGCAGCGGCAGCGCGCATGAAGCCCGATCCCGGACATGGTAACGAGGCGTATCCGCATGGCGACGAACAAGCCCACCGAGTCGATCGACGACAAGGCCTTCCAGGCCCTGGAAGAAGCACTGAAGATCGACTTTGATGATCTAGCGCCGGAGACGCCCTCGAAGAAGGACGCTTCGGAGGCCCATGTGTCTGAACCAGCAAGCCGCGTTCCGAACAAGGTGCAGGAAAAACCTGCCAATCGCCCCGCATCCGGCGAGACCGCCCGCAGCCTCGGCCCCGAGCCGGCGCCGAAGACCCCGGCCTTCACCCCTGCCAACGACGGCTCGCGCAAGACGCCGGCCGCGATCCTGAAATCGCTGGACGTGCGCTCCGGCCGCGCCTCGATCCGCATGGCCATCCTGGTGTCCGTCCTGTGGGTCATCGGCGGGCTCGGCGTCGCCAACCTGCTCTACGCACCCGAGATCTGGCAGATCCGCTCGGTCGCCGACCTCGTGGCGCTGCCCGGCGCCATCGGCATGGTCGTCGCCATCGTCATGCCGATCATGCTGTTCTTCGCCTTCGCGATCATGATCTCCCGCGCCCAGGAACTGCGCAGCGCCGCCCGCTCCATGGCGGAGGTCGCGCTTCGCCTCTCCGAGCCGGAAACCGTCGCCAGCGACCGTATCATGAGCGTCGGCCAGGCCGTCCGCCGCGAAGTCTCGGCGATGAACGAAGGCATCGAGCGCACCATCGCCCGCGCCACCGAGCTGGAAACGCTCGTGCATTCCGAAGTCAACGCGCTGGAACGCAGCTATTCCGACAACGAGATGCGCGTGCGCACCCTCGTCCAGGAACTCGGCTCGGAGCGCGAGGCGATCGTCAGCCATGCCGAGCGCATCCGCTCGTCGATCTCCGGCGCGCACGAGCAGCTCAAGGACGAGCTGGCCAGCGCCGGCGACAACATCACCCAGCGCCTCGCCACCTCGGGCGAAGCCTTCGCCTCCATGCTCGATACCCGCGCCGCCATGCTGATGGAGAAATCCGACAGCGCGACGCAGACGATCGGCGCAATGCTCTCGGCCCGCACCGACAGCCTGCTGTCGACGCTGAACTCGTCCGGCCTCGCGCTCGCCAACGAGTTCGACAGCCGCCTCGACCAGCTCACCAAGAACCTCGATTCGCGCGGCCGTGATCTCCTGCAGCAGTTCGAGACGCGCGCCACCTCGCTCGACACGAATACCGAGAAGCTGAACGCCGCGCTGAACGAGCGCGCCAAGCAGCTCAACGAGACGCTGATTGCCCGCACTCGCGAGATCAGCGAGAGCCTGTCGATCGGCCAGCAGGCCGTCACCGGCGGCCTCGACCACGTTCTCCAGTCGATGAACGCCGCGCTCGACGAGAAGGGCGCGCAGTTCCGCCAAAACCTCAAGAACGCCGCCGACGACACGGTCATGGACCTCGACCTGCGCACCGGCTTCTTCGACGAGCGCATGCAGGCGACCGTCGGCCAGATCGCCAGCGCCTTCGACCACCGCGTCGAGGAATTCGCCCAGGCCTTCGACCAGCGCGCCGGCTCGCTCGACAGCAAGCTGATGGAGAGCCTTGCCCGCATCAACGAGACGGTCGCCAGCGGCCGCGACGCGATGGACGGCATCCTCACCTCCAGCATCGACCGCCTCGGCAATACCCTCACCGACCAGTCCTTCGCTCTGGCGACGACGCTCGCCACCAGCCAGGAAGTGCTCGAAAGCGCCGTCTCCGGCCATGCCGATGCCATTTCCAACGCCGTCAGCGGCGCGCATGAGCGCATGGGCGCGGTCCTCTCGGAAAAGTCCGCCGCCCTTCTCGGCGGCCTCGCCGACGTGCAGAACCGCATCGAAAGCGGCTTTGCCACCCGTGCGGACGCCCTGGCGGAAAGCATTTCCGGCAGCGAGCGCCGCCTGACGGATGCGCTCGATTCCCGCGGCACGGCCATCGCCACCGACATCGAGGCGGCCCAGGCCCGCATGGAAGAGGCGCTTGGCGCCCGCGCCAGCGCCCTGGTGGAAAGCATCTCCGGCAGCGAGCGCCGCCTGACGGATGCGCTCGATTCCCGTGGCTCCGCCATCGCCGGCGGCATCGAGGCGGCCCAGGTCCGCATGGAAGAGGCGCTCGGCGCCCGCGCCGACGAGATCGCCTCGACGATCGCCGCCAGCCACAACCGCATCGACAGCGCGCTGTCCGAGCGCACCGCCGCCCTCTCCTCCATGCTGAACGAGACCGGCAGCCAGCTCGAACATTCCGTCGGCGCCGCCGCCGGCCGCGTCGAGAGCGCCCTGACGGGCGCCGCCCGCCAGATCGACGACGCCATCACCGGCCGCACGGCCAACCTCGCCTCGGTCCTGTCCAACAGCGCCGGCGCCATGCAGTCGGCCATCGACGCGGCGGCCGAGCGCGTCGAGACGGTGCTGTCGGAAGGCAACCAGCAGCTGACGGGCGTCCTGCACGGCCAGGCCGCCGAATTCGCCGAAGCCTTCTCCGGCCGCGCCGCCAGCATCGCCGAGCAGCTTTCGGGCCGCGCCTCGGAGCTGGCAGGTTCCCTCGTCACCACCCACGAGCAGATCCGCGCCACGCTGGACGACCGCATCGACGCGATCAACCTCGCCATCACCGAAGGCCGCAACCAGCTCAACGAGACGCTGAACGACCAGGTCACCTCCATCGGCACCTCGATCGCCACCAGCGCCGGCATGCTGGAACTGTCGATGGAGCAGCACGAGGAGGCCCTGCGCCGCACCATCGACAGCAGCGGCACCCAGCTCGACCAGAAGGTGCGCGAAAGCGTCGGCGCCGTCGCCGAACGCCTTGTCGAGACTTCGGCCAAGATCGTCCAGGCCGCCGACACCTTCGGCAACCGGATGGAGCAGACGGTCGACAGCGTCGCCAACCGCTTCGACACGACCGGCAGCCGCCTGGAAGAAAACCTCGGCAAGCTCGAATCCCGCATCGAGTACAGCGTCGATCACGTCTCCGGCCTCGTCGACACCGCCGCCTCGCGCATTTCCGACACGCTGTCCGAACGCCTCACCGACCTCGACCGCGTCGGCGGCGACGTGTCGCTGCGCGTCTCCGACGCCCTCTCCCGGCCGATGGCCGAGGTGGAGCGCATCGGCGACGAGACGACCGCCCGCATCGCCGCCGCCCTCGCCGGCCGCGTCACGGATATCGAACGCCTCAGCGCCAGCGCGAGCGAGCGCATCGAGGGCGCCCTTGCCGGCCGCCTCACCGATATCGAGCGCGTCACCGGCGAAGCCGCCGCACGCATCCTGCTCGCGGCCTGGCTCGCCCAGCAGCACGGTGCCCGCCTG
>CAMLOC010000069.1 GCA_946481465.1 uncultured Shinella sp.
CCTGGTCGAGCAGGCCGCCCGGATTGAGGCGCAGGTCGAGCACGTAGCCCTTCAGCTTGTCGGCGGGGACCTCTTCCTTGATCTTGGTGATCGCGGCTTCCAGGTCGTCATAGGTCTTCTCCGTGAAGGAGATGACGCGCAGGTAGCCGACATCGTTCTCGACGCGGGACTTGACCGCCTTCACCGCGATGATGTCGCGCACGACGGTCAGTTCGATCGGCTTTTCGGCGCCCTTGCGGATCAGCGTCAGCTTGATCGGCGTGTTGACCGCGCCGCGCATCTTCTCGACCGCTTCTTCCAGCTTCAGGCCGCGCACGTCCTGGCCGTCGATCTTGGAAATGTAGTCGCCGGCAAGGACGCCCGCGCGGGCGGCCGGCGTGTCGTCGATCGGGGTGATGACCTTGACGAGCTCGTCCTCCATCGTGACCTCGATGCCGAGGCCGCCGAATTCGCCGCGCGTCTGGGTGCGCATGTCCTCGGCGTCCTTGGCATTCATGTAGGAGGAATGCGGATCGAGCGAGGTGAGCATGCCGTTGATGGCATTCTCGATGAGCTGGTCTTCCTTGGGCGGCGTCACATATTGCGCGCGCACGCGCTCGAAGACGTCGCCGAAGATGGAAAGCTCGCGATAGGTCGACGAGCCGGCGGCTTCGGCCGGCAGGGTGGCCGTGTTGATGACGCTCATCGCCGTGGCACCCATGAGTGCACCGACGAGAACAAGAGAAGCCCTACGTATCATTGCGTGCCTTTCCAGAATTTTTTGCGGACCACCACGGCCGGGAATCAACCGGTTTTCCGTTCTTTCGGAATTCAATGTAAAGTGTCGGCTTGTCTGTTTCCAGCGTCAAAGCGTTGACACTCGCCACCCTTTTTTCACCCATCACGGCGAGCGGCTCTCCCGCCACGACGAACTGACCCTCCCGCACGCTCACCCGGTCCATGCCCGAAAGGACCAGATGGTAGCCCTCCCCGGCGTTCAGGATGATCATGCGCCCATAACTGCGGAACGTGCCGGCGAAGACGATCCATCCATCGGCCGGGGCCGTGACGAGCGCGCCCGGATTGGCCGCCAGCGTCAACCCTTGCGAATCATGGCCGGTGCCGTCCGCTTCGCCGAATTGGCGCAGAACGTCGCCGGCCACGGGAAAGTCCAGTTTCGCCTGCAGTTCGGAGAATTCATATGCCGGAGCAATGCGGTTTTTGTCGGGCACGCTGTCGCGGGCGAGCGCCCGCGCCCTCTCCCGTTCGGCCTCGCTCTGGCTCCGCCGTTCCTCTTCTTTTGCCCGGGCGAGGGCGGCGGCGTCGCGCACCGAACCGATGTCGCGCTCCAGGCTGCTTATCAGCCCTTCCAGGCTGGTCGCGCGGGCGGCAAGCTCCTCGGCGCGGCGGCGCTCGGCGGCGAGCGTGCGGTTGTTGGTCTGCGCCAGCGCCTCGTTCTGCGCAACCAGCAGTTCGGAGCGCTTCTCCTCCTCGATGCGTAGCTGCATCGCATCGGTCAGTTCCGTGCGCTCGCGGTCGATGTCGCTCTTGATCTCCATCAGCGCCGCCAGGTCGTCGACCAGCTCATCCGTCTCCCTGCGAATGCCCGGCACGACCGCGCCGAGGAGAATGGCGCTGCGGACCGAGGAGAGCGCGTCCTCCGGATTGACGAGCAGGGCGGGCGGCGGGTTGCGCCCCATGCGCTGGAGCGCGGCGAGCACTTCCGCCAGCAGGCCGCGGCGTTCGTGCAGGGAGGCGCGGACGCCCGCTTCCCGCTCGCGCATGCCTTCCAGGCGCTTCTCGCCGGCGAGGATCTTCTCCTCCATGCTCTTGCGCGTGGCGGCCGACTTGACGATTTCCTCGCGCAGGCTCTGGCGTGTCTTTTCCAGCTTGGCGATCTCGGCTTCCAGCTCTTTCGTCTTCTCCTCGGAAACCGTGATCGACTGGGAGAGCGTTTCGAGTTCACGGCGCGTGCTGTCGCGGCGCAGCGCCAGGGCGGCGGCGGGATCGGGCTCGGCTCTTGGCAGCGATCCCGTCTTTTCCTGCGCGACGCCGGTCTCGTCCGGCTCGGCGGCGACGGGATGGGAAAGAAGCGCCAGCACCAGGGCAACACAAAGCCCCGCCGGCCGCAGCAGGCGGCCGACGCCTTTCCCCGGATCGACTGTGTCGGCTTTCCTCATCGCTCCCCGAACGTGTTTCCCTACCGCTCTATGCTGATTTGGCGCTTTCGCCAAGAATCTCCCTTGGCCACAAACCGCGCCGAAAATACGGCTGCGGCCGATCCTGCGCCTCCAGCCTTGCGCGGCGGTGATGCTTGCGCCGTCAGCTGCGGTGATAGGGATGGCCGGAAAGAATGGTGACCGCGCGATAGAGCTGTTCGGCGATGAGGATGCGCACGAGCTGGTGCGGCCAGGTCATCTTGCCGAGGCACAGCGTGGCGTCGGCGCGCTCGTAGAGGGCGGGATCGAGACCGTCGGCACCGCCGATGGCGATCATCAGGTCGCGTTTTCCCCCATCGCGGAAGCCGCCGACGAGATCGGCGAAGGCGGGGGAATCGAGCGCCTTGCCGCGCTCGTCAAGCAGGATCAGGACGGCGCCGTCGGGCAGCGCCTTTAGCAGCATGGCCGCTTCCTCGCGCTTGCGCGTCTCGGCATTGCCGGCGCGGCTTTCGCCGACCTCGGCAAGCCTGCCGAGTTCGAGGCCGATCGCGGGGCCGGCCTTGGCGAAACGGTCCATGTAGCGGGCCGCAAGATCCTTCTCAGGGCCGGCCTTCAGCCGTCCAACCGCAAAAAGTCCAACCCGCATCGACCCAAGCCCTGTCCGTTCGGGTGACACTCAAGCCGCGTCACCGTTTTTCCTCGCCGGACAGGCGCCCGGCGTCATCTCAATGGACGGTGCCGTCCTCGATCTCGGGAGCCGCCCACATCCGTTCGATGTTGTAGAACTCCCGGACTTCCGGCCGGAACACGTGAACGATGATATCGCCCGTATCGATCAGCACCCAGTCGCCCGCCTCGAGACCTTCGACGCGGGCATTGCCCAGGCCTTCGTCCTTGAGATCGGAGATGAGGTGATCGGCAATCGCCATGACATGACGGTTCGAGCGGCCGGACACGACCACCATGTAGTCGCCCAGCGCCGATTTGCCGGCAATGTCGATGGTGACGATATCTTCTGCCTTCGAGTCCTCAAGGCTTGCGAGGACCAGTTGAAGGGCACGGTCGGCGGCATCGTCGCCCCTTCCCGCGCTCCTGGAGAAAACGCCGATGACGTTTCCCTTCGCGTGCACTGTTGTCAGGTTCGTTCCTTTCTGTGTAACAGGACAAGCACGTCTTGTACCGGCGTGTCGGGCCGGCACCTACTAAATGTAGGCATCAAAGGTTACCACTTTCAAGACGTCACTTCTGAGGGATGGTTTTCTCTAGCGCCGCCTGGCTGCGCAGCGCCGTGGAGCTGAGCGGCGAGCGGGGGCCGTGGATGAAGGTCCAGGCCGGCGCCCGGTGGCGGGCAAGCGACATCGCATCCTCCTCGTCGATGCGCGCATAGTCGAAGGTTTTCGCCATGCGCGAGGAGAGATAGGCGAGCGTCGAGCCGGGCCGGTCGATGACGGCGATGGGGAAGGTGCAGGCGATCTTCTGCCAGCTCTGCCAGCGGTGGAAGGTGCCGAGATTGTCGGCCCCCATGATCCAGACGAAATGGACGCCGCGGTTCAGCGCCTGCACGCGCTGGAGGGTCCTTGCCGTATAGCTTTGCCCGAGCCGTTTCTCGAAAGCCGTCACCTTGACGCGCGGGCCGGGGGCGATGTCCTCGCTGAGGCGGATGCGCTCGGCAAGCGGGGCGAGTTCCCGGTGGTCCTTCAAGGGGTTGCCGGGCGTCACCATCCACCAGAGCTGGTCGAGGCCGAGGCGCCGCAGGGCGATTTCCGCGACCAGCGCATGGCCCTGGTGCGGCGGGTTGAACGAGCCGCCGAACAGGCCGATCGCCATGCCCTTTTCCGCATGCGGCATTCTCAGGTAGCGCTCTGCAACCGCGTCCGACGTCACTTAGGGCCGCACCTGTCCGGTGCCGCGCACGCGGTATTTGAAGGAGGTGAGCTGCTCGACGCCGACGGGGCCGCGCGCATGCATCTTGCCCGTCGCGATGCCGATCTCGCCGCCCATGCCGAACTCGCCGCCATCGGCGAACTGGGTGGAGGCGTTGTGCAGCAGGATCGCCGAATCGATCTCCGTGAAGAAGCGCCCGACGACGTCGGGATCCTCGGCGATCACGGCTTCCGTATGGGCGGAGGACCAGCGGTTGATATGCTCGATCGCCCCGGAAATGCCGTCGACGAGCGAAACGGAGATGATGGCGTCGAGATATTCCGTCGACCAGTCCGCCTCCGTCGCGGCAACGAGGTTCGCGATTCGGGCGCGGATCTCGTCCGTCGCGCGCACCTCGCAGCCGGCGGCGGCGAGGCCTTCCAGAAGCGGTGCAAGATGCGTGTCGGCGACAGCGCGGTCGACCAGCAGCGTCTCGGCAGCGCCGCAGATGCCCGTGCGGCGCATCTTCGCATTGACGACGATCTTCTGCGCCATGTCGAGATCGGCGGATCTGTCGACATAGATGTGGCAGAGGCCTTCGAGATGGGCGAAGACCGGCACGCGCGCCTCGCTCTGCACGCGGGCGACGAGGCTTTTCCCGCCGCGCGGCACGATGACGTCGATGGCGCCGCCGAGACCGGACAGCATGGCGCCGACGGCGGCGCGGTCCGTCACGGGCACGTACTGGATCGCGTGTTCCGGCAGGCCGGCGGCCTTGAGGCCGGCGACGAGGCAGGAATGGATCGCCTGCGATGAATTCACGCTGTCCGAGCCGCCGCGCAGGATCACCGCGTTGCCGGCCTTCAGGCACAGCGCGCCTGCATCCGCCGTCACGTTCGGCCGGCTCTCATAGATGACGCCGATGACGCCGAGCGGCGTGCGCACGCGCTCGATATGCAGGCCGTTCGGCCGGTCCCATTCGGCGATGACGTCGCCGACCGGGTCCTTGAGGGCCGCGATATCGCGGATGGCGCCGGCAATACCTTCGATGCGCTCGGCCGTCAGCGTCAGCCGGTCGATGAAGGGGGTGGCGACGCCGCTCTCCCGGGCATTGGCGAGGTCGATGGCGTTGGCGGCGAGGATGGCGTCGCGGCCGGCAAGGATTTCCGCGGCCATTGCTTCCAGCGCACGGTTCTTCGCCTCGGCTGTTGCGATGGCGAGCGGCCGCGCCGCGGCGCGGGCATTGCGGCCGATTTCGGCCATCAGGCTGTCGATGTCGGTCCTGACCTGGTCAAGCATGGCTGACGTCCTTTCCCGCCTCGGCGGTAAGCGGCGCGGAAAGGCCGGTCACCACGAGGTCATCCCTGTGCACCATGGCCGCGCGGCCGGCATAGCCGAGGATGGCGGCGATCTCCGCCGATTTCTTGCCGATGATCATGCGGGCCTCGTCCGCGTCGTAGCCGGCGAGCCCGCGGGCGATCTCGCGCCCGCTCGTGCCGTAGATCGACACGGTATCGCCACGCGAGAACGCGCCCCAGACGCCGCGAACGCCGGCGGGCAGCAGGCTCTTGCCCGAGGTCAGCGCCGTTTCGGCACCGGCATCGATCTCCAGCCGGCCGGCGGGCTGCAACTGCCCGGCAATCCAGGTCTTGCGCGCCGTCACCGGCGAACCCGAAGGCGCGAACCAGGAGGAGCGCGCACCCTCCTCGACGGCACGCAGCGGATGGTCGACCTTGCCCGAGGCGATGATCATGGCGCAGCCGGCGCCCGTCGCGATCTTGCCGGCATCGATCTTGGTGCGCATGCCGCCGCGCGACAGTTCGGAGGCCGCGCCGCCGGCCATGGCCTCGATCTCGGGCGTGATCGCCTCGATCGTTTCGAGGAAACGGGCCTCGGGGTCGAGATGCGGCGGGGCGGTATAGAGCCCGTCGATATCGGAGAGCAGCACGAGCAGGTCGGCACCGGTCATGGTGGCGACGCGGGCGGCGAGCCGGTCGTTGTCGCCGTAGCGGATTTCCGTCGTGGCGACCGTGTCGTTCTCGTTGATGATGGGCACGGCGCCGAGCTTCAGGAGCTGGTTGATCGTCGCGCGCGCATTCAGGTAGCGCCGCCGCTCCTCCGTGTCGCCGAGCGTCAGGAGGATCTGGCCGGCGACGATGCCGTCCGCCGAAAGGCTCTCCGACCAGGCGCGGGCAAGCGCGATCTGGCCGACGGCGGCGGCCGCCTGGCTTTCCTCCAGCTTCAGGGCGCCTGCAGGCACCTTCAGCACGGAGCGGCCGAGCGCGATGGCGCCGGAGGAGACGACGAGCACCTCGGTGCCGCCGGCCCGCAGCGCCGCGATATCGCTGCACATCGCGTCGAGCCAGGCCTTTTTCAGGCCGCTCGCGCGGTCGACGAGCAGGGCCGAGCCGATCTTGATCACAATCCGGCGGTGTTTTCCGAGCGGTTTGCGGTGCTTCGTCATCTCAGTCGTCGGATCCGGAGTTCTTCGCCTGGACGATGACGTCGCGCAGCGCCCTCAGCGTGCCCGTCATGCCGACATGGGCGACGGCCGAGATCTGGAACGGCGTCTGGCCGCTCGCCTTCTGGAGCGCCTTGGTCTTCTTCTTCAGTTCGTCCTCGTCGAGCAGGTCGATCTGCGACAGCGCGACGATCTCCGGCTTGTCGGTGATGCCGCCGCCATAGGCTTCCAGCTCGTGCTTGACCGTCCTGTAGGCCTTGGCGACATCCTCCTCCTGCGCGGAGACGAGGTGCAGCAGCACGCGCGTGCGCTCGACATGGCCGAGGAACCGGTCGCCGAGCCCGATGCCGTCATGCGCGCCCTCGATGAGGCCGGGAATGTCGGCAAGGATGAACTCGCCGCCGTCGATCGTCGCGACGCCGAGGTTCGGGTGCAGCGTGGTGAAGGGATAGTTGGCGATCTTCGGCCGGGCCCGCGTGCAGGTGGCGAGGAAGGTCGATTTTCCGGCATTCGGCAGACCGACGAGGCCGGCATCGGCGATCAGCTTCAGCCGGAGCCAGATGGTCTTCTCGTCGCCCTCCAGGCCCGGATTGGCCCAGTTCGGCGCCTGGTTCGTCGCCGACTTGAAATGCGCGTTGCCGAAGCCGCCATTGCCGCCGCCGGCCAGCTTGAAGCGCTGGCCTTCCGCGACGAGATCGACGATCAGCGTCTCGTTGTCTTCCTCGAAGATCTGCGTGCCGACCGGCACCTTCAGCGTCACGGAGGCGCCGTTCGCGCCGGTGCGGTTGCGGCCCATGCCGTGCGTGCCGGTCGCCGCCTTGAAATGCTGCTGGTAGCGGAAGTCGATCAGCGTGTTGAGGCCGTTGACGGCCTCGACCCACACATCGCCGCCGCGCCCGCCGTCGCCGCCGTCGGGGCCGCCGAATTCGACGAATTTTTCACGACGGAACGAGACAGCCCCTGCCCCGCCGTCACCGGACCGGATATAGACTTTTGCTTCGTCCAGGAACTTCATCGGCTCGCCGTTCGCTTTTCTCGTATTTCCATAGTGCCGTCTTCGATATAGCCGCTTCCCTGAGAGGTCAAAGACTATCGTGAAATTCGTCAGCTACAACGTCCAGTACGGCATCGGTCTCGACGACCGGTTCGACCTGCCGCGCATCGTTTCCAGCATCCACGGCGCCGATATCATCGCGCTGCAGGAAGTCACCCGAAATTTTCACCGCAACGGCCATGTCGACATGGTCGCCGAGTTGCAGGTGCTGCTGGCCAACCACTATTCCGTCTTCGGCGCGGCCTGCGATCTCGATGCGGGCTCGGCGATCGAGCAGGGCCGCGTGGTCAACCGCCGCTTCCAGTTCGGCAACATGATCTTCTCGCGCTGGCCGATCCTGTCGACCCGCACCATCCTTTTGCCGCGCACGCGCACCCTCGACAAGCTGAACCTGCAGCGCGGCGCGACCGAGGCGGTGATCGCGACGCCCAAGGGCCCGATCCGCGTCTATTCCGTGCATCTCGACCATGTGCACCGCGACGAGCGCATCGCGCAGATCCGGTACCTGAAGGACCGCGCCCGGCTCTATCCCGTCGAGGGCGGGGCGATTTCCGGCGCCCACGAATTCGATCTTGCCGAGCCGCCGGTGCCGGAGGACTACGTGCTGATGGGCGATTTCAACATGGTGCCGGAATCGCCGGAATATTGCGAGATGGTCGGTGGCGTGGACGCGCTCTACGGCCGGTAGATCCGCGCCACCCATCCGGTGGACGCGCTGGCCGGCCTCGGCAAGCGCCACGCTGCCAGCTACAGCTGGGTCGATCCGAAGAACCATGCCGAGCGCCTCTTCCTCGATTACTGCTTCCTCAGCCACGGCCTCGTGGAGCGGCTGACGGACGCGTGGGTCGACGAGACCGCCTACGGTTCCGACCACATGCCGGTCTGGTTCGAGCTGTCGTGACCGTTCGGGCCGGGGCGGATCGCTCCGCCCCGCTCTTTTTCAATGCCGGGGTGCCGCCGGGCGGAAATCGCCCGGCTCCAGCCGCGTTTCGATATGCGGTACCATCGCGCCGCGCGCGACGCAGAAGAGATCGCTGCATCCGGTGATGCGGAAACCCGCCTTCTCCTGCACCCTGAGCGAGGCGAGGTTGTCGGCGAAGATGCCGGAGCGGATGTCCGTGCCGGGCATCCGCATCAGGAACCGCGCCGTTGCCGCATGCACGGCCTCGCTCATGTAGCCCCGCTCCCAGTAGAAGCGGTTCAGCCAGTAGCCGATTTCCCAGCCGCCGCGGCTGCGCTCGAAGGAGACGCAGCCGATATGGACGTCGTCGCCCGTGGTGATGGCGAAGGCCCAGCCCTCGTTGAGATCGCTGGCGGCGACGGAAAGCCATTCCGCCGCATCCTGCCGGTCATAGGGGGCGGGCACCCGCGCCAGCATGCGCGAGACCTGGAAGTCGTTCAGCGACTGGGCGATCGCGTCCGCATCGGACATGCGGTGCGGGCGCAGGACGAGGCGGGGCGTCGCGACGGTTGGGCAGGGCCCGGGGCCCGTCACGCGCTCGCGTTCGATCCGGGTCTGCATGGCGTTCATCGCATGCCTCCCCAGCTCTTCAGCGAGACCCAGGTCTTGCGGTCCAGCCTGTACCATTCGACGGGCACCATGCCGCCGACCGCAAGGCTCTGCACCATGCCGGTGGCCTGGAACTGGAAGCCGCACTTCTGGATGACCCGGCGCGAGGGGATGTTCATGACCCGGCAGCGCGCGTCGATCTGCTCGATGTCGCGGGTGCGGAAGACCATGTCGATCAGCGCGTGCGCCGCCTCGGTGACGTAGCCCTGGTTCCAGTAGGGCTCACCCAGCCAGTAGCCGAGCTCGACCGTGCGTCCGTCCTCGTGCGGCTCGATCCCGCAGCAACCGAGGAAGGCGCCGTTGTCGGCTTTCGTAATGGCATAGACGCACTTGCCAATCGCGCCGGCGCGTGTGCGTCGCACGAAATCGGCAGCGTCCGCAACCGTATAGGGGTGCGGCATGCGGGCGACCATGTTGGCGATATTGGCGTTGTTGGCGAGATGGGCAAGGGCGTCGATGTCGTCTTCGTGCGGGGCTCTCATGACGAGCCTCTGCGACAGCAAGATCGGGCAATCGGTCCTCGACCGTTCAGGCCTCAGCCGTTCCTTGGGAGACCGTGATTGGTCTTCCCGTAACAATTCGGTCTGCATGGCTCAGTCCTCCAGAGCAAAAAGGGGAGATAAGGTCTTGCCTCATCTCCCCTTTTTTTCTTCAGGCCTGAACCTGTAGCGTCAGCCGGGTCGATGAGACGCCGGCTGTTTTAGAGCGCTACCGGCTTATTCCGCTG
>CAMLOC010000070.1 GCA_946481465.1 uncultured Shinella sp.
GGAAGCCGAGTTGCGGCGGGCAGTCGATCACCACCACGTCATAGTCGTCGGCGACGGAGGACAGCGCCTCGTCGAGCCTGGCGAAGAAGATGCGGCCGTAGTCGCTGCGGTCGCCCTGGGCGAGGACCCGCGGCGTGTCGTGCTCGAACTCCATCAGTTCCAGATTGCCCGGCACGATGTCGAGCCCGGGGAAATTGGTCTTGCGGATGATCTCCTTCAGCGGCCGCCGCTGGTCGTCGTAGCGGATGGCGCCGTAAAGCGTCTCGTTCTCGCCAACGTCGAATTCCGGCTGGAAGCCGTGCACCGCGGAAAGGCTTGCCTGCGGGTCGAGATCGACGGCAAGGACCCGGTGCCCGGTCAGCGCGAGGTGCTGGGCAAGGTGCGCCGTCGTCGTCGTCTTGCCGGAACCGCCCTTGAAGTTGACAACGGCGATGACCTGAAGGTGCTCGCTGCCACGCCGGCGCGGCACGTAGCGCTGGCCGCTGCGGCCGTTCTGCTCCAGATATTCGCGCATCTCCTGCAACTGCTCGGCCGAATAGGACCGGCGGCCGGACGGCGTGACCTGCGGCAGCGGCCCCTTGGATTCCAGCGAGAGATTGCGCAGGTAGCCGCTGGTGACGCCCAGGAAACGGGCGGCCTCGCTCAGCTGGAACTGGCGCAGGTTCTTCTGCGCGACGGGAGGGAACATCTCCAGCCGGTGCTGCTTCAGCTTGTCTGACAGTTCGTGCGCCTGTCCGATGATCAGTTGATCGACCTCGGAAATTGCCCGTCCGAACATTGCGGCCATATTCATGTCGAGAATCTCAAAATGCGATTTCAAACCCATTTGCAGGCTTAAACCGCATTTAGACGCGATTCTGATTCAAGGGCAAGGCAAAAAGGGTTAACGCACCCGCGGCAGGGCAGGGCTACGCGAAGATAAACCGGACTTTAGCCTATTGACCATTCCCCGCCTATCGGCACTGCCCGATTCGATTGGGGAAAACTCGGGAAAAGCCACTTTTTTTAAGCGACCGCCGGGTCCCGAACGCTCTCAGCCGCCCTGCCAGGCCTTTACCGCCTCCAGCGGCCAGACGAGCATCAGGATATTGAGCGCGAGGCCGTCGCGGATCAACCAGGTGGTCGTCGCCTCGAAGACCACGATGATCGCGACGCTCGCCCAGACGGGCAGGCGCGCCGCAAGGAAGAAGCCAACCACCATGGCGAGGATGTCCGCGCTCGAATTGATCACGCTGTCGCCGAAATAGTCGAGCGAGATCGTCGATTCGCGATAGCGGTTGATGATCATGTCGGTGTTCTCGAGGATCTCCCAGGCGCATTCCAGCGTCAGCGAGAGGGCGAGCCGCAGGTTGAGGCTCGCCTTTTTCACGAGGAGCGTGAAGAGACCGAAGAACAGGATGCCGTGGATGATGTGGCTCGGCGTGTACCAGTCGGAAAGGTGCTGCGAGTTTTCCGAGGAAATCACCACCCCGTGCCAGAGTTTGACATATCCGCACTTGCAGATGAGTGGCTGACCCATCGTATAAAGGATGATGGCCGTCGCGCCGACAAAGCCGGCGGCCAGGAGCAGGGAATTCAGCACCGTACGGTTCACGGGATTTCCTCGAAATGCGATGCGCCGGCACGACCGGCGCACGAGGGTGGAGACAGGTGGCCGGAAGATGACACGATCGCAGGGCCGCAAACAAGATCGGGAGTAGGACGCATGAAGCTTGCGACACTGAAGAATTCCACCCGCGACGGCCGTCTGGTCGTCGTCTCGCGCGACCTGACGCGCTGCTCGGAAGTGGGGCACATCGCCCGCACCCTGCAGGATGCGCTGGACGACTGGGAACATGTCGCCCCGCGACTGGAACGGGTCGCCGAGGGACTGGAAACCGGTTCGCAGCCGGCCACCCGCTTCCACGAGCACGATGCCGCCTCGCCGCTGCCCCGCGCCTACCAGTGGGCGGACGGCTCGGCCTATGTCAACCATGTCGAACTGGTGCGCAAGGCGCGCAATGCCGAGATGCCCGAGAGCTTCTGGACCGATCCGCTGATGTATCAGGGCGGCTCCGACAGCTTCCTGGGACCGCGCGATCCGATCCGTGCGGCCGACGAGGCCTTCGGCATCGACATGGAAGGCGAGATCGCCGTCATCGTCGATGATGTGCCGATGGGGGCGAGCGTCGAGACGGCGCGGCAGGCGATCAAGCTCGTCATGCTCGTCAACGACGTGTCGCTGCGCGGCCTCATCCCGGGCGAGCTCGCCAAGGGCTTTGGCTTCTTCCAGTCGAAACCGTCCTCCGCCTTCTCGCCGGTCGCAGTCACGCCCGATGAGCTGGGCGGGGCCTGGGACGGCGGCAAGCTGCACCTGCCGCTCCTCGTCTCGCTGAACGGCAAGCCCTTCGGCAAGGCCGATGCCGGCGTCGACATGACCTTCGATTTCGCCCAGCTCGTCGCCCATGCCGCCAGGACCCGGCCGCTCGTCGCCGGCTCGATCATCGGTTCCGGCACCGTCTCCAACAAGCTCGACGGCGGCCCCGGCAAGCCGGTTGCTGAAGGCGGGGCCGGCTATTCCTGCATCGCCGAGATCCGCACCATCGAGACGATCACCTCCGGCGCGCCGAAAACGCCCTTCCTGAAATTCGGCGACACCGTGCGCATCGAGATGAAGGACAAGACGGGCCATTCCATCTTCGGGGCGATCGAGCAGACCGTCGAACGGCAGGAAAAGGACTGAGCCGATGGGCGACGAGATCATCCTCTTCGACTATTGGCGCTCGTCCGCCAGCTACCGCGTGCGCATTGCGCTGGAAAGCCTCGGCCTTGCCTACCGGCGCGAATCCGTCGACCTTCTGGACGGTGCACAGCGCACGCCGGAGCACCGCGCCCGCAATCCGCAGGGCCTTGTCCCGGCCCTCCTGATCGAGGGGCACATGCTGGCGCAGTCGCTCGCCATCATCGAATATCTCGCCGAGACGCGCCCGCAGGCGCGTTTCCTGCCGGCCGATCCGCTCGGCCGGCAGCGGGTACGCACGCTTTCCTATGCCATCGCCATGGAAATCCACCCCGTCTGCAACACCGGCGTCATCAACCATGTCGTGGCCATCACCGGGGGAGGGGAGGAGGTCCGCCTCGACTGGATGAAGAAATACATCGGCGAAGGCCTTCTTGCCGTGGAAAAGCTGCTCGACAACCCGGCGACCGGCACCTTCTGCCATGGCGACACGCCCGGCATGGCGGATTTCTGCCTCGTGCCGCAGGTCTACAATGCCGAGCGCTGGGGCGTCGATCTGTCGGGCCTCGAACGGGTGCGGCGCATCGCCGAAGCCTGCCGCGCCCTCCCGGCTTTCAAGGCCGCACATCCGGAGGCGGTGAAACCGGCCTGATCTTTCAGGCAGGCCGCCGGCATGGTATATATACCTTCCAACGAGGAAGGATATACCATGCCGCTCTATGTGAAGGACCAGGAGGTGGACCGGCTTGCCGAACGGCTGTCCACGCTGCGCAAGGTCAGCAAGACCGAGGCGGTGCGGCAGGCGCTGGCGCATGAATTGCAGCGCGCGGAGAGCGAGCCGACATTGGTCGAGAAGGCAAAGGCCTTCGTTCGCGAACTGGACGCGAAATACCCGAAGACGGGGTTGCCCGCGGACAAAGCCTTCATCGACAGCCTCTATGAGGACAATTGATGTTCGTCGATGCCTCGGCGCTCGTTGCGATCCTGGCGTCCGAGGAGGGAGCTGACGCACTCCTGGAACGGGTTCAGCAAGCGAGTGTCCTGTACACGTCCCCCATGGCGGTTTGGGAGACGTCGCTCGCCCTGGCGCGCGAACGTCAGATTGCGCCGACCGACGCCCTTCATCTCGTCAACGATTTTCTCAAGCTGCTCTCCATCGCGGTCGAGCCCATCGATCAGGGCGCCGGAGAACTGGCAGTCATCGCCCATCAACGTTTCGGCAAGGGGCGCCATCCCGCAGGCCTCAATTTCGGCGACTGTTTTGCCTATGCCTGCGCAAGGCAGCTCGACATGCCGCTGCTCTACAAGGGCGACGACTTTCCGCAGACGGATATCGAGACCGCATGAGGACCGCCCCGCCGGAGCGGGGCGATTTCATCGTCAGGCGACGTCGCCCATGCAGACATATTTCAGTTCCAGGTAGTCGTCGGCGCCGTGGGCGGAGCCCTCGCGGCCGAGGCCGGACTGCTTGATGCCGCCGAAGGGCGCGGCCTCGGAGGAGATGAGGCCGGTATTGACGCCGACCATGCCGTATTCCAGCGCCTCCGCCACCTTCCAGACCTTCTTGAGGTCGCCGGCAAAGAAATAGGCGGCAAGACCGAACTCGGTGTCGTTCGCCTGCGCGATCACGTCCTCGACGGTGTCGAAGCGGAAGAGGGGGGCGACCGGGCCGAACGTCTCCTCCTTCGCCACCGTCATGCCGCGGGCGACGTCCTTCAGCACGGTCGGCTGGAAGAAGGTGCCCTTGCCCTCGACGCGCTTGCCGCCGGCCACAACCGAAGCGCCCTTGGAAACGGCATCGGCGATATGCGCCTCCACCTTGTCGATCGCGGCCTCCTCGATCAGCGGGCCGATGGTCGTGCCCTCGGCGAAGCCATCGCCGACCGAAAGCTCGGCGACCTTCCGGGCCAGCTTTTCGGCAAAGATGTCATAGACGTTCGACTGGACGTAGAGGCGGTTCGCGCAGACGCAGGTCTGGCCCGCATTGCGATACTTCGAGGCCATGGCTCCTTCCACGGCCGCGTCGATATTCGCGTCGTCGAAGACGATGAAGGGTGCGTTGCCGCCAAGTTCCAGGCTCACCTTCTTGATCTGGTCGGAGCACTGGCGCATCAGGATGCGGCCGACCTCCGTCGAGCCCGTGAAGGAGATCTTGCGGACCTTCGGATTGGAGCAGAGCTCCTTGCCGATAGCCGGACCGTCCGTGCCGAGGACGATGTTGAAGACGCCGGCGGGAAGGCCGGCCTTTTCGGCGAGAACCGCAAGGGCGATGGCCGAAAGCGGCGTCTGCTCGGCCGGCTTGGAGACCACCGTGCAGCCGACGGCGAGCGCCGGCGCCACCTTGCGGGCGATCATCGCTGCCGGGAAATTCCACGGCGTGATCGTGCCGACGACGCCGACAGGCTGCTTGATGACCAGCATGCGCTTGTCGGCCGAGGGGGCGGGGATCGTCTCGCCGTTGATGCGTTTTGCCTCTTCCGCATACCATTCGACATAGGAAGCGGCATAGAGGATCTCGCCTTTGGCTTCCGGCAGCGGCTTGCCCATTTCGGCGGTGAGGATCGCGGCGAGTTCGTCGGCATTCGCCACGATGAGATCGAACCATTTGCGCAGCAGCACGCTGCGTTCCCTGGCGGGGCGGGCGGCCCAGAGCGGCTGCGCCCTATAGGCGGCATCGATGGCGGCGGCGGTTTCGGTCGCGCCCATTTCGGGCAGCTCCGCGAGCTTCTCGCCGGTCGCGGGGTTGAAGACGTCGAAGGTTTCAGCGCCGTTGCCGCCGGTCCAGTTGCCGTTGACATAGCCCGCATCGCGCAGGAACGCCGCCGAGGTCAGGTGCCGGGTGAGGGCATCGTAGAAAGCCATGCTGTCCTTCCTTTCGGACATGGAAGGCCGTTCACCCAGAGCTTTCGCTCCGGGTGTCGCCTTGAAGGGGATGTGTTTCAGTGTCAGGCGGCGCGGGCTTCGATCATCGCGCTTTCGAGAATGTCGAGCGCCTCGGCAAACACCTCGTCCTGGATGGTGATCGGCGCGAGGAAGCGGATGACGTTGCCGTGCACGCCGCAGGTCAGCAGGATCAGGCCCTTTTCGAGGGCCTTCAGGCGCACCTTGTTGGCGAAGTCGGCGCTCGGCTGCTTGGTCGAAACGTCGTTGAACTCGACGGCGTTCATGAAGCCGGGGCCGCGGATGTCGACGATTTCCGGAACCTTGTCCTGCAGGGCGGCAAGGCGCTGCTTGAGGCGGGCACCGAGGTTTTCCGCGCGGTTGCACAGGTCCTCGTCCTTGATGACGTCGAGAACGGCATGGGCCGCCGCAACGCCGATCGGGCTGCCGGCATAGGTGCCGCCGAGGCCACCGGGGCCGGGCGCGTCCATGATCTCCGCGCGGCCGGTGACGGCGGCGATCGGGAAGCCGCCGCCAAGCCCCTTGGCCATGGTCATCAGGTCGGCGGCGATGCCGTAGTGTTCCATGGCGAAGAGCTTGCCGGTACGGGCGAAGCCGGTCTGCACCTCGTCGGCGATCAGCAGGATGCCGTGCTGGTCGCAGATCTCGCGCAGCGCCTTCATGAAATTGACCGGAACCGGATAGAAGCCGCCTTCGCCCTGAACCGGCTCGATGATGATCGCGGCGACGCGGCCCGGATCGACATCGGCGGCGAAAAGCTTCTTCAGCACGGAGAGCGACTGCTCGACCGTCGTGCCGTGCATTTCGACCGGG
The DNA here is from genome assembly GCA_946481465.1 of uncultured Shinella sp. The sequence continues at coordinate 6,434 of CAMLOC010000070.1, forward strand.
AAGGGGGCATGGAAGACGTCGCCCGGCATGGCGCCGAAGCCGACCTTGTAGGGCACGACCTTGCCGGTCAGCGCCATGCCCATGAAGGTGCGGCCGTGGAAACCGCCGGAAAAGGCGATGACGGCCTGCCGGCCGGTGGCGGCACGGGCGATCTTCACGGCGTTCTCGACGGCTTCGGCGCCGGTCGTGACGAAGATCGTCTTCTTGGCGAAGTTGCCGGGGGTGATGGTGTTCAGCCGCTCGGCAAGCTCGACATAGTTCTCGTAGGGCACGACCTGGTGGCAGGTGTGGGTGAAGCGGTCGAGCTGGTTCTTGACGGCCTCGATGACGCGCGGATGGCGGTGGCCGGTGTTGACGACGGCGATGCCGGCGGCGAAATCGATGTAGCGGTTGCCTTCCTTGTCCCAGATCTCGGCATTCTCCGCCCGGTCGGCGTAGATCTGCGTGGTCATGCCGACGCCGCGCGAGATGGCGGCGTTCTTGCGGTCTGTGAGGGGCGTTGCGGTCATGGCGCTATCCTGAATCTGGAGGCTTCGATCGGTGGGGCATTCACGCGGCTCTAACGGCAAAGCCGCTGCGCGCCTTTGCCGAAACCGCATTAACTTGCATTTTTTCTGCAAGTCTCAAGTGGAATTCCTACATTTTTTCTGCAAGAATGCAACGGGCATTTTACGGCGGCGATGCGGCCGGAATGCTATAGAAGAACCCTACACAGAATCAGGGATCGGCGCGATGGGTTCGCAAGAACCGGTGCACTATAAAGTGGCGGAGGCCGCGCGGCTTGCCGGCGTTTCGGCCTCCACGCTCAGGCTTTGGGAAACGCAGGGGCTCGTCGTGCCGGGCCGCTCGGAAACCGGCCATCGCCAGTACAGCGCTGAGGACGTCGCGCGGCTGAAGCGCATCGCCTGGTACAGGACCGAGCGCGGTCTCAACCCGGCCGCCATCCGCGAGGCGCTCGAAGCCGAGGAGCCCGCCGCCGAAACCGCACCCGCCGAGGGCGAGGCGCACCAGGGCGTCGGGCGCAAGCTGCGGAGCCTGCGCCATGCCGCCGGCAAGACACTCGACCAGGTGGCGGGCGATATCGGCATCGCGACCTCCGTGCTTTCCACCTTCGAGCGCACCTCGCAGGGCGTCACCTTCCGCGTGCTGCACGACCTTGCCGACTATTACGGCACCACCGTCTCGAAACTCTCCGGCGAGGAAGAGCAGGAGAACCGCTCCGTGGTGAGGGCAGGGGAGTGGAAATTCTGGCCGGAAACCTCGCCGGGCGTCACCATCCAGGTGCTGGCCGACGGGCGCAACATGATGGATTGCCACCGCTTCGTGCTCGCGCCCGGCGCCTCCTCCGACGGCGCCTACAAGCATGAGGGGGAGGAATTCGTCCACGTCCTTGCCGGACGCATCGAGATCGTGCTCGACGGCCACGAATTCCACGATCTCGGCCCCGGCGACAGCCTCTATTTCGAAAGCGCCCGCCGCCACGCCTGGCGCAACCGCCACGATGGCGAGACCGTGCTGATCTGGATCAACACCCCGCCGACCTTCTAAGGCTGGACATAGTTCACAATTTAAGTAGAAAATATTTTTCGCACCAAGGCGATATCCGGGAGCGAAAATTCCCGTTTCCCTTCGCCGATGAACCGCCATTCGTTGTCCATAAAAGCGGCATTTGCCATTTTACGGGCAGAAACAACGATGTTTCGCAGTCGATCCTCCCAATCGCGAAAGCAGGCCCGCATGTCCAAGATCAACAAGAAACTCCTCGAAAGCACGCTCTTCACCCGCCGCGCAGCCCTTGCGGCGCTCGCGGTGGCAGCCACCGCCGTCTCCACGCTCTCGCTTCCGGCGACCAGCCTTGCCGAGGACAAGAAGGAGCTGAAGGTCGGCATCATCTCCGGCGAGGATGAGGACGTCTGGCGCGTCGTGACGGCGGAAGCGGCCAAGAAGGGCCTTACCATCGAGGCGGTCGTCTTCAACGACTACACCCAGCCGAACGAGGCCCTCGCCCGCGGCGAGATCGACGCGAACGCCTTCCAGCACCTTCCCTATCTGGAAAGCCAGGTCGCGCAGCACGGCTACAAGATCGTTCCGGTCGGCTATACTGCCGTCTGGCCGATCGGCCTCTATTCCAGGAAGCACGCCAAGGTCGCCGACCTTCCGGACGGCGCCGTCGTCGGCGTGCCGAACGACCCGTCCAACGAGGGCCGGGCGCTGCGCGTGCTCCAGAACGAAGGCCTGATCAAGCTGAAGGACGGCACCGGCATCCTCGCCACGATCGCCGATATCGCGGAAAACCCGAAGAACCTCGAGATCAAGGAACTTGACGCCGGCATCGTCGGCCGCTCGGTCGACGACCTCGACGCGGCGATCGTCAACACCGACTGGGCGCTGAAGAGCGGCCTCACCCAGGAGAACCGCATCGCGCAGGAGCCCGTCGACGACAACCCGTACCGCAACTTCATCGCCGTGCGCGAGGAGTCCAAGGACGAGCCCTGGGTCAAGCCTCTGGTCGAAGCCTACCAGAACGACGCCGTGAAGGCGGAGTTCGACCGGGTTTACAAGGGCACGGGCATCAGCGCCTACTAAGGCCGCCATCCAACCAACTGGACAGCTCGCGATGCGCCTTCGGCCGTCGCGGGCTGTCTCGTCGTTTCCGGAAGGGAACCGCAAATGAATACCCATGTGACAGGAGGGGCCGCCGCCCTTGAGGACGACGTCATCCGCCTTGCGGACGTGCGCCGCCGCTTCGGCGCGACCGCGGCGCTCGACGGCGTCTCGCTCACGGTGCGCCGCGGCGAGATCCTCGGCATCATCGGCCGCAGCGGCGCGGGCAAGTCGTCGCTGATGCGCACCCTCAACCGCCTGGAAAAGCCCACCAGCGGCCAGGTGGTGATCGACCAGGAAGACATCGGCCAGTTCGACGAGAAGCAGCTTGTGCTCCTGCGCCGCCGCGTTGGCATGATCTTCCAGCACTTCAACCTGATGTCGGCCAAGACTGTCTGGCAGAACGTCGCATTGCCGTTGAAAGTGGCCGGCGTGCCCAAGGCCGATATCGAACGCAAGGTCAGCGAGCTGCTGCAATTGGTGGGGTTGGCGGACAAGCGCGATGCCTACCCGGCGCAGCTCTCGGGCGGGCAGAAGCAGCGCGTCGGCATTGCCCGTGCGCTGGTGCATCAGCCGGAAATCCTGCTCTGCGACGAAGCCACCTCGGCGCTGGACCCGGAAAGCACCCAGGCCATCCTTGCCCTGCTGCGCGATATCAACAAGCGCCTGGGGCTGACCATCGTGCTGATCACCCACGAGATGGCGGTGATTCGCGAAATCTGCGACCGCGTGGTGGTGCTGGAGCGTGGGCAGGTGGTGGAGCAGGGCGAAGTCT
>CAMLOC010000071.1 GCA_946481465.1 uncultured Shinella sp.
CGAGGCGTTCGGCAAGGGCGATGCCCTCGTCCTCGGCGCGATGGGCCAGCATCGGCCCCTTCGTGACGTCCCCGATCGCATAGATGCCGCGCACCGCGGTCTTGGCCGCGCCATCGACCGGTATGAAGCCGCGTTCGTCGGTCTCGATGCCGGTGGCCTCCAGGCGGAGCCCGGTCGTGTTCGGCCGACGCCCTGTCGCGACCAGCACCGTGTCCGCCGCGATCGTTTCGAGGGCACCGCCGGCTTCCAGCGTGACCGTCGCGGACGCGCCGTGCCGTTCGACCGTCCGCACCTGGGCGGAGGTCCGGATATCGAGGCCCTGCTTGCGCAGGAGCTGCCGCATCTGGGTGCGGACGTCGCGATCCATGCCGGGAAGGATTTCGTCGAGATATTCGAGGACGACGACCTGCGAGCCGAGCCGGCTCCAGACCGAGCCCAGTTCCAGGCCGATGACGCCGCCGCCGATCACGACCATCTTCCCCGGAACGGCCTTCAGTGCGAGGGCCCCCGTGGAATCGACGACGACACCGCCCGCGTTGTCCACTTCGGCGGAAGGAAAGGACGAGGGGTCGGAGCCCGTCGCGATCACGATGGACTGTGCCGTAAACTCCCTGCCGGCGATCGACACGCGGTCCGGTCCCGAAAACGTTGCCCGCCCGTGCAGCCGCTGGACCTTGTGCTTCCCGAAGAGGAAATCGATGCCCCTGGTCAGGCCGTGGACCGTTTCATCCTTCGCGGCCATCATCCTTGGAAGGTCGAGCGACACGTTTTCAGCAGCGATGCCGTAGCTCGACCAGCCGCCGCGGGCCATTGCGTGATAGTGGTGGGAGGCCGTCAGCAGCGCCTTGGAGGGAATGCAGCCGACGTTGAGGCAGGTGCCGCCGAGGCTGTCGCGCGCATCGACGCAGGCGGTCGCAAGGCCGAGCTGCGCCGCGCGGATCGCGCAGGCATAGCCGCCCGGGCCGCCGCCAATGACGAGCACGTCGAAATCAGATATCGCCGTCATCGGGGCCAGGTCTCCAGCGTTTTCACGAATTCGCCGAGCCAGGCGTTCGTCTGGTGGCCGTCGAGCGCGCGGTGGTCGATGGTCAGGGACACATAGGCCATCGGCCGGATCTGGATCGTGTCGACCCCGTCCACCTCGCGGACCACCACCCGCTTTTCCAGCTTGCCCACGCCGAGTATGGCCGATTGCGGCTGGTTGATGATGATCGGCGCGGCCAGAAGCGAGCCGGAAACGCCGTGGTTGGAGATCGTGAAGGTGCCGCCCCGCAGGTCCTCCGCCTTCAGCCCGTTGCCGCGGGCGCGGGCCGTCATGTCCTGTAGGCGCGCCGCGATGCCCTGGAGCGAGAGGTTCTGGGCCCCCCGGAGCACCGGCACTACCAGCCCCTTGTCGCCCAGCGCGGTGCCGATCCCGATATTGACGTCGCCGAAGATCTCCAGGCTGTCGGCGTGCCACCGGCTGTTGACCTCGGGGACGGCCCGCATCGCCGCGACAGAGGCCGCCACGATATAGGCCGTGTACGAGAGGTCGACGCCTTCCGCCTTCATGGAGGCCTTGTGGGCATCCCGGTGCCGCATGATCGCCGTGAAATCCGCTTCGAAGACGGCAGTCACTTGGGGCGCGGTCGCAAGCGAGCGATGCATGTGGTCGGCAATGGCGAGGCGCATGGCCGTATGCGGGACCTTTCGCGAAAGATCGCCCTGAACCGGGGGAGCCGATACCGCGGCGGCGGCCGGAACGGAGTTCGGCGTACCCGCCTCCCGTTCATGCGCAAGGTCCATATCCGCCCGCGTGACGCGGCCGCCTTTCCCGGTGCCGCTGACCGTGGAAGGGTCGATGCCGTATTCGGCCGCGGCGCGGCGCACCGCCGGCGAGTAGTGCACGCCGGGTCGATCGGGGAGAGGCTGCTGCTCTTCGGGCATGGCGCGCGAGGGAGCAGGCTCCCCTTGAGCGGACATGCGGCCGAGTATCGAGCCCGGCGCCGCGTCGTCGCCGCTGCGCATGCCGATTTCGGTCAGGATCCCGTCGCAGGGGGCGGGAACCTCCTGGGTGACCTTGTCGGTTTCCAGTTCGACAAGCGCGTCTCCCTCGGCGACCCTGTCGCCCACCTGCTTCAGCCAGTTGCGAACGACGGCTTTGGTGCCTTCCTGCTCGATTGGCGCCAGGATATCGATCGTCGTGTCCATGCTCAAAACTCCAGGAGTGCGGCGATCCGCTCGGCGATGCGTTCCACGGAGGGAACCGCCCAATCCAGCAGCACCGGATTATGCGGGCTTGGAATGTCGGGCATGGTCAGGCGGGAGACGGGGGCGTCGAGATCCATGAACGCTTGGTCGGCGACGACGGCCGCGATTTCCGCGCCGAAGCCGGCGGAGCCGAGATCCTCGTGCACGATGAGGCACCGGCGGGTCTTTCTCACCGAGGACAGGACGGCCTCCCGATCCCAGGGCATGAGCGTCCTCAGGTCGATCACGTCGGCCGAGATGCCTTCGGCCGCATCCTCGCATCGCTGGACCATGGCGCCCCAGGTCACGATGGTGATGTCCTTGCCGGTGCGCGTGAATTTCGCCTTGCCGAAGGGAAGCGTGAAACCGTCGCCGGGATAGGGCCGGCGCGCCCAGGCGTGGTCGAGCATCGCGCGGTGCTCGAAGAAGATCACGGGATCGTTGCCGCGCAGCGCCGTGCGCAGCAGGCCGACGGCGTCTTCCGCATTGGAGGGAACCGCGACCTTCCAGCCGGGCTGGTGGACGAAGGCGACCTCGTTCGTCTGGCTGTGCCAGGGATCGCCGCATTTGAAGAAGCCGCCCGGCATGCGCACCACGATCGGGGCGGCGAAGCGGTTGTTCGTCCGCCAGCGGATGGTGCCGCAATCGTTGATCTGCTCGGTGGCGGGCTCGGCATATTTGCGGAACTGGATCTCGGGCACCGGCACCAGGCCGGCCAGCGCCATGCCGACGGCGCGGCCGATGATGCCTTCCTCCGACAGGGAGGTGTCGAAGACCCGTCCGCTACCGAACTTCTCCTGAAGGCCGAGCGTCACGGCGTGAACGCCGCCCTTGGGGCCGATATCCTCGCCGAAGACGACGACGCGCTCGTTGATCGACATTTCATGCTCGAGGGTCTTGCGGATCGCCGTGACCATGTTCATCCGCGCGCCCGAAGGCTGGGCAATTTCCGTGCCGGCGGGCGCGACATAGCCATCGCAATGCTGGCCGCCCATGGTCTGCATCGCGCCGCTGTAGAAGACGTTGTCGGTCACGGTCGCGGGTTCGGCCACCGGGCGGGCCTCGGCGGCCTGCCGGGCAAGCTCCGCATCGTCGTGCGCCCTCTGCCGGGCGTCGTCCCATTCCCCGGTGGTCATGACGGCGGGAACGAGGAATTCGCGGAGGCGGGGCAGGGGATCGCGGTCCCATTCCTGCCGGACGAGGTCCTCGCTCTTGTAAGTCTGCGTGTCCTGGAAGCTGTGGCCCTGGAGACGCGGAACGGTCAGGCGCAGCAGGGCGGGCTTGCGCATGTCGCGCACGAACGCCACGGCCTCCCGGGTCAGGCGCGCGGCGGTGGCGGGATCGCAACCGTCGCCATCGAAAATCTGCAGGTCCTGCCAGCTCGCCAGATTGGCGGCGATGTTTCCGCCGGGCGTCTGGACCGTCGAGGGCACGGAAATCCCGAAGCCGTTGTCCTCGATATAGAACAGCATGGGAAGCGCCTGGGTCGTCGCCGCGGTGATGGCCGCCCAGAAGCCGTTCGACGCGACCGATCCGTCGCCGCCGAGAACGACGCCGATATCGCGGGCATAGTCCGCACGCCCGAGCGTATCGGCGTAATATTTCATGGCCTGCGCCCAGCCGGCGGTCGGCGTGTACTGCGCGCCGACGCCGCCGCACATCGGCAGGGCCGACGCGCCGGAGCGGTTCGGGTAGTTGAAGACGACGCCGATGTCGCGCCCGTCCGAATAGCCGCCGGCGCGTCCCATCGCGGAACCCAGCGCATCGGCCGGATCGACGCCGAGGGACAGGAGGAGGGGCCGCGACCGATAATAGCCGCAGGTCGCATCGTGCGCGCCGGTCAGCTGCATCCCCAGGAGGATCTGCGCCATGTCGTGACCGCGGGCCGAAAACTGGTAGAGCACCTTCTTCTCCGGCACGAGACGGCTTTCCTCCATCTCGTCCAGCGCGCGCGACAGGTGCAGCATGTAGGCGAGCCGCCGCCAGTCGATCCTGTCATCGGGTGCGTTCCGCTCGCGGCCCTTCACGACAATCTGGTCCATGACATCCTCCCAAAATCACTGGGATCAGTGTACCGGGTTACCGCGCGATTTTCCTTTCAATCTCTGCGCTCGCGCCCTAGATTATGAAATGGTCATTTCATTACTACGAGGAAATTGAATGGAACAGATCACCCTCGATGGCGTCGACAAAGCGATCCTGCGCGCGCTGCAGGAGGAGGGCGATATCAGCCAGGCCCGTCTCGCCGAGAGGGTCGGGGCATCGGCGGCCTCCTGCTGGCGGCGGATCGCCAAGCTCGAACAGGCCGGTGTGCTCGGCAAGACCGTCCGGCTCGTGGACCCCGACGCGGTGGGGAAGGGGCTGAACGTCTTCTGTCAGGTCAGGATGAAGTCGCACGATCCCGCTGCGCGGCACGATTTCGAACTGTTCATCAACAGCCACCGCGAAGTGCTCGAATGCTATTCGATGTCGGGGGAATGGGACTACCTGATCCGGGCGGTGGTGGGGGACGTGCGGGAATATGAAGCGCTCCTCATGCGGGGAATCCTCACGCATGACGCCGTCCTGACGTCGTCGTCCCACTTCGCGCTGAAGGCGGTGAAATACACGACCGCGCTTCCCACCTGACCTTGCGCCGCCGTCGCAAGGCGCTGGCGGAAAGGGCGGAATCGACGCGCATCGCGGCCCCTGCCTGCCCGGGCAGGCGAAGCATCGATCATCTTGCAAGGCATTGAATATAAATATTTTTATCGATCCCTCCGTTCGCCCTTCGGTCAGGCCCTGTTTCCTGAGATGAAAATATTTGCAGCAGAATTGACCGGCCGGCCCTCTTTGCGAACAATCGTGGCAGCTCAATGAAGGGCCACAAAAGGGGAACGGAAATGATCGAATTTCGAAAGCTGAAGTCAGTCCTGGCGATATCCGTCGTCGCGTTCGGCGCCCTGTCGACGGCGGCGCTGGCGCGGGACCTGCGCATCGCCACGGAAGGAACCTACGCGCCCTGGAGCTTCGTCGACGAGCAGGGCAAGCTCACCGGCTGGGACGTCGACATCGCCAATGCGCTCTGCGAGGAAATGAAGGTCAAGTGCGAGGTGGTCGCCCAGGAATGGGACGGCATCATCCCGGGCCTCAACGCGAAGAAATACGACATGATCGTCGCGAGCATGACGGTCACCGAGAAGCGCAAGCAGCAGGTCGCCTTCTCGAAGAAGTACAAGAACACCACCAGCCAGTTCGTCGCCGAGAAGGGGACCTACCCCGACACCTCGCCGGAAGCGCTCAAGGGCAAGCGCATCGGCGTTCAGCGCGGCAGCAGCCAGGACGGGTTCCTGACAGACACCTACAAGGACTCCGAGATCGTTCGCTACGACAAGACGACCGATCCGGAGATGGACCTGATGGCCGGCCGCATCGATCTCATGATCGCCAACCGCGTGACGTCCCTCGTCAACTTCCTCACGCGCCCGGAAGCGGCCAATTACGAGCTGGTCGGCCAGGAATATTCCGGCGGCGTCCTGGGAGAGGGCAACGCGATCGCGCTGCGCAAGGACGACACGGAACTGCTCGCCCAGGTCAACAGCGCGCTCGATGCGATCATGGCGAACGGCACCTACGACAAGATCACGTCGAAGTATTTCAAGTTCAAGCTGATGTGATCACGGCTGCGTTTTCGCGAAGCGGCGATCACGACGCCGCTTCATTTCCTCCCAAAAGGTGCTCCATGATCACTTTCGCCACCTTCGGCCCGAAAGGGACGAACCACGAACGCGTGACCGGCGAATACATTCGCTTTCACGGTATCGAGAATGCCCGGATCGAGCTGGTCCCCAATTTCGAGCAGGCAACCAGGGGCCTCCTGAACGGCGACTTCGATTTCGTCGTCCAGTGCGCCGTCCACCCCGAAACGCCGGAGACCATGGGGAGCCATTTCCACCGGATGTTCGCGGTGGATTCTTTCATTTCGCGCAGCAAGGAGCTTGCCATCCTGACGCGGAAGGAGGTGGAGACGCCACGGACGATCGGCCTCCTGTCGCCCGCCACCGAAAGCTACATCGACCCGGACAGGTGGGAGACGCTGATCCCGGGCGCCTCGCTGCCGATCATCTTCGACAACCTGCTGAACGGCGCCTACGATTCAGCGCTGGTCTACCTGGAATACGCCGCCCAGTTCCCGGACCGCGTGCGGGTCGATGCGATCCTCGGCTCCCCGGACGACGTGTGGATCGTCTATGGCAGGGAGCGGACGTCCGGCGGAAAGCTCCAGGCATCGCGCGATGCCCCGATCCGCCGTCTCCTCAGGGAGAAGGGCGCGAAATTCCGGGAGGAGAAGGAGGCGGTATGACGATCTTCTCAGGCTATGGGGTGCAACTGTTGAACGGCGCTGTCGTCAGCATCGCCGTGACGGTCGCCGCCTTGTTCGTCGGCACCATCCTCGGTGTCTTCCTCGGCTCGGTGAAGACCTATGCCAGCCGGCCCTTTCGCTACCTTGTCGAGGCCTATACGGCGATCGTGCGCGGTGTTCCCGACCTCATCGTCATCTACCTGATCTATTTCGGCAGCACGGTCGCCCTGACGAAGCTTACCGGCGACTATGTCGACGTGAACGGCTTCACGGCCGGCGTCTGCGCGCTCGCCTTCATCTTCGGCGCCTATGCGAGCGACATCTTCCGCGGCGCCATCCGCCAGGTTCCGCGCGGGCAGACCGAGGCGGCCATGGCGCTCGGGCTGAGCCGCCGGGTCTGCTTTCGCAAGGTGGTGATGCCCCAGGCGTGGCGGCTGGCGCTTCCCGGCTACGGCAACCTGTCCATCATCCTCCTGAAGCAGACGTCGCTGATCTCGGTCATCGGGCTGGAGGAGCTCTTGCGCGCCTCCTCCGTGGTTTCGGGCGCGACCCGGGAGCCGTTCTACGTCTACAGCGCGGCGGCGGCCATCTATCTCGTCCTGACCGGCGTCGCATCGCTTGGGCTGCGATTTGCCCGCAAACGCGCCGATCGCGGTTTTGCCTGAGGGAGGCCGAAATGCTTGATTTCCAATTGATGTCCGATGCCTTTCCCCGGCTGATCGAAGGGGTCGGCGTGACGGGCAAGCTTGCCGTCCTGATCCTGATCCTCGGCATGGTCCTCGCGATCCCGATCGCCTATGCCCGCAATGCCCGCTCGAAATACCTCCATGGCCCGGCGAACGCCTATATCCTGGTGATCCGGGGCATTCCCTCGCTCCTCCAGGTGTTCCTCGTCTATTACGGCATGAGCCAGCTGGACTTCGTCCGGCACTCGGCGCTCTGGCCGATCCTGCGCGATCCGTTCTGGTGCGTGATCATCGCCCTCGGCCTGAACTCCGCCGCCTACACCGCCGAGATCATCTCCGGGGCGCTGCGCCTGATCGCCAAGGGGCCGGTCGAGGCCGCCTATGCGCTGGGCCTCTCCTGGTTCCAGACCCAGCGCAAGGTGACGATCCCGCTTGCGGTGCGGGCCGCGCTGCCGGCCTACGAGAACGAGATCATCCTGACGGTGAAGGCGACGTCGCTCGCCAGCACCGTGACGCTGATGGACCTGACGGGCGTCGCCCGCCTCGAGGTCTCGAACACCTACGCGCCCTACGAAATCTTCCTGACGGCCGGCGCGATCTATTTCTGCATCACGACGACGCTTTCCTGGCTGCTGCGGCGGCTCGAGCAGCGACTTTCCATTGAAAACCTGAAGACGCCTGCGAGCACGCCGCTGCAGAACGCGCAAACCGCCCACGCCTGAGAGGCATGGGCGAAACCGACACGGAGATCACCATGGCCTTTCACGCAAACGGATCGGCAGCCCTTTCGGGCGAGCCGGATCCATCCGGGGAAATTCACGTCCGCAATGTCGGCAAGCGGTTCGGGTCGTTCCAGGCCCTGAACAACGTCAACCTTCACGTTCGCGCCGGGGAAAAGCTCGTCGTCTGCGGCCCCTCCGGTTCCGGCAAGTCGACGCTCATCCGCTGCATGAACGGCATCGAACGCCACGACAGCGGCACCATCGCCGTCAACGGCGTCCCGCTCGACAAGGCGACCGCGAACCGCGACCGGATCCGCCGGGAGGTGGGGATGGTCTTTCAGAGCTTCAACCTCTTCCCCCACATGAACGTCCTGGAGAACTGTCTCCTTGCCCCGATGTCGGTGAAGGGAATGGCGCGCGAGGAGGCGAAGAGCATCGCCATGCATTTCCTTGGACGGGTCAGGATCGCCGAGCAGGCGCTGAAATATCCCTCGCAGCTTTCCGGCGGGCAGCAGCAGCGCGTGGCCATCGCCCGCGCCATGTGCATGAAGCCGAAGATCCTTCTTCTCGACGAGCCCACCTCGGCGCTCGACCCGGAAATGGTCAAGGAGGTGCTCGACACCATGGTCGGCCTTGCCCAGGACGGCATGACGATGGTCTGCGTCACCCACGAGATGGGGTTCGCGAAGGAAGTCGCGGACCGCGTCGTCTTCATGGATTGCGGCTCCATCGTGGAGGAGGCCTCGCCGGCGGAGTTCTTCGGCAACCCGAAAACCCTGCGTGCCCGGGACTTCCTGTCCCAGATTCTCCGCTAGAGCATTTCCAGCCGAAGCGAGGGCGCTTCGGCTGGAAATGCCGCAAAAGCAACAATTCGGAGCCTTTCAACCCTTGACCGCGCCCGCCGTCATGGAGCCGCTGATCTGGCGGTACATGAGAAGGCCGAGCAGCATGGGCGGCAGCGCGCCGACGATCATCACGGCCGAGGCGACGCCCCATTGCACGCCGCCGCCGCTGGCGGCGAAGAAGAAGGAGGCGCCGACGGTGATCGGCACCGCCTTCGATGTCGTCAGCATCAGGCCGAAGAGGAATTCGTTCCAGGCGGTGATGAAGCCGAAGATCACGCCCGTGACGATGGCCGGCCGGCAGAGCGGGGCGATGACGCGGGTGAGGATCTGCGTGCGCGTCGCCCCGTCCATCAGCGCCGCCTCGTCGAGTTCGCCCGGCAGGTCGCGGATCGCGTTGACGAGGATGACGAGCGCCAGCGGCAGGTTGACGATGGTGAGGATGAGGCCGAGGCCGAGCCGCGTGTCGAGCAGCGACAGCCACTGGAACATCATGTAGAGCGGGATGGCGAAGATGACGAGCGGCACCGCGCGCAGGTTGACGATGAGCGGCAGCAGCGTGCGCTCGCCGATCCGGCCGCGGGCGATCGCATAGGCGGCGGGCAGGGCGAGCGCCACGGCCAGCAGCGTGCCGAGCGCGGCGACGGCAAAACTGTTGACGAGATAGAGGAAGATGTTCAGCCGGTCGGAGACGGTGAAGACCGCCGCGTAGTTTGCAAGGGTCGGCGCCTCCACCCACAGGCCCGGATTGGCGGTCAGTTCGCGCGCGCTCTTGAAGGAGGTGGAGAGCGTCACGAGGACCGGAAAGTTCATCGCGATGGCCGCGAGGACAAAGACGATCCAGCGCAGGATATTGATCATCGGACAACTCCCTTGCGGCGGGCGGCCATGGCGTTGAGGCCGTAGAGCACGGCGAAGGAAGCGGCGAACAGGATGACGGAGGCGGCGACCGCCTTGCC
>CAMLOC010000072.1 GCA_946481465.1 uncultured Shinella sp.
ATGAGTTTCTCGATCAGCTTGCTCAGCACCATTTCGCTCGACAGCACCCTGGAAGCCCGCCCGACGGCCTCGACGTCCAGCGAGGCGACGGGCATCTCGATCGTGCGCGAGGCGAAAGCAGGCGGCTGGCGCTCGTTCAGGTGAGGGTGACGGAAATCGAGCAGGCGCGCTTTCGTCAGGCAACCCCATCGGGTGTAGGCGTCCCTTGCCATGCGCAGGTAGGCATCGGCAGGAACCCCGAGCCCTCCTGCCGCATAGAAGCGGCCGGCCAGCTCGGCGGCGATGGCCTCGACCTGGAGGAAGCCGCCGGAACGCGCACGCTGGATCGACGTTTCGTAGAGCGTTTGCGCCAGGCTGTCGCGCCCCTCCAGCCGGGCGCGTTCAGCGCCGAGGAGCGCTTCGCGGCAACCGAAATTGGCCGGGCAGTTCTCGGCCCAGGCCGCCATGCGGTCATGATGGCGGCAAAGCGCATCGAGACGGGACTGACGGTCCGCCGCGGGGACGGCATGACGGTCGGCGAGCGCGGCCGCTGTCAGGCCGGCATAAAGGACATATTCCGCCTCCTCGATCGATGAGCGCATCGCCCATCGGATCGCCTCCACCCTCGACGCGGCACGCTGCGCGGCATCGTAGTCCTCGGTCAGGTAGTGTTCGACAAGCCGGAAAATCCAGTGGTAGCTTATCATCATTGCGACGCCGGGCTTCGGGTCGGGCTCCTCCAGCGCCCAGGCATCGTCGTCGCCGGCCGCTGCCTGGGCGACGCCCCGCAGTTTGCGGACAAGGCGAAATTGGCCGAAGAACCTTTCCGTCGGCAGGCCGAGCTGGACCGTGTCCGCGAAGATGACGGCGTCCTCGATCTCGTTCTGGACATGCTGCAACGGCTTGCCGCTCATGAATTCATGCGTGATGCGGTTTCGCGTGTTGTAGGCGGCGAAGGCAAGGTCGCCCGTCGAGCAGCTTATGCGGAACGCTTCGGCCATGAGCGGGGCGCTGTCGGCCAGCGGCCTGATCCAGGGCGTGGCAAATCCCGCGAAGAGCGAATAGACGCGGGCCTTGTAGCGACCGCTCGGGGTCTGGTCGACAAGGCGCCGCGCGAGGTCGCCGAAGACATAGGCGGTCTTGTAGTCGCCGAACTGCACGCCGAGCGCCATGTTCAACGCGGAATAGGCCACCGCGGAGCTTTCGCAATGGCCGTGCTGCAGGCTGAGATTCGTCATCCTGAGAAGGAGGAACTCCATCAGCCGGCGATCGACCGCATAGGCCGCGGGAAAGACCTCCGTCATGACCGACATCGTGGAGATGATCCGCGGATCCGTCATCTCGGTGGTATTGGCGTGATCGTCGATCGAGGTGGCGGAAAGCAGCCGGTGCAGGTTGTCGAACTCGTTGCGGACATCGTCCTGTGTAGGGCTGGCGGGCCATCCGGCATCGGCCTCGCGCAGAAATTCAACGCCGATCTCAACCGCCCGGCTGCTTCTGCCCGTCGTGAAGTAAAGGAGTATGGCAAGGCAGGCGGTCTTGGCCCTGTCGGCGAAATCACGGGCGATCGCCATTAGCCCCGACAGCCGCCTTTCGGCGGCGGCCAGGTCCCCGGTGACGATCTCGCTCTCGGCCTGGTCCAGTTCGAGCTGGAAAAGCAGCCGATACTGATCGTGCCACCGCTCGGCGATCAGCGAGCGTCCGCGCTCGAAATATGTCTTGGCCGAGGAATAGGCGCTTGCCGATTTCGCGCGCTGACCGGCCAGGAGATAGAGTTCCGCCACGCGCGCCGCCTCCGCCGGAGAGGAAACGGACGAGCCCCGGTCGAATTGGTTCGTTATCTCGAAGACCCGCTCCTCGAGTTCGTTGCTTGCGGTGTGGGAGAGCAGCAATCTGCCGATCTCGAGGTGGTCCCGGCTGCGCGATGCGGGGTCGATGGAGGAATAGGCCGCCGCCTGCACATGGTCGTGGGCGAAGGAGAGCGTGGTGTTCGAAAGCTTTACGAGGCCGGCATCGATGGCGGGCTCGAGCATATCTCTCAACCCCTCGCCCGATAGCCGCAGGACGAGGGCGGCCGTGCGGATATCCGTGACATTGCCCAGCAGCGAGAGCGTGCCCAATGCCTGCCGCGTGCTCGCCGGCAGGCGATCGAGTTGCATGGACAGAAGCTGGCCGACATTGTCCGTCAGCTGCTTTCCCTCGATCGCCGAGGTGCTCCAGCTCCATTCGGAGTTGCCCGGCTGGAAGAACAGCGAACCGTCGGCGGCGAGTTGACGGACGAACTGGATGACGAAGAACGGATTGCCCCCCGTCTTCCCGCCGATCAGATCCGCCAGCGTCGCGACCCGTTCCGGCGAGGTCGAGAGGATGTTTGCAAGCAGCCTCAGAAGATCCTCGCGTCGCAGCGATTGCAACGGGATCTCCAACGTCCGGCCGCGCAGCGACCGCACGTCGGCAAGGACGCTCTTGAGCATGTCGCTCCGGCCGGCTTCCTCATCGCGATAGGCCCCGATGATCAGGACGTGCCGAAGCTCCGGATCGTTGATAAGCCGCTGGACGAGGTCCAGGGTCGCGGCGTCCAGCCATTGCAGGTCGTCGATAAAGAGCACGAGCGGATGCTGCGCGGTCGCAAAAACGTTGAGGAACGCCCTGAAGACGAAGTGGAACCGAAGCTGTGCCGTCGCCAGATCCGCGGGCGCGGTTGCCGGCTGCGGCCCGATGACATGGACCAGCTCCGGGATAAGGTCGATGACAAGCTGGGCGTTGCTGCCGAGCGCCTGCGACAGGGCCAGGCGCCAGGTCGCGAGTTCCTCTTCATCCTTGGAAAGAAGCTGGCGCACGAGCAGGGTAAAGGCCTGGGCGAGGGGCGCGTAGGGGATTTCCCATTTGTGCTGGTCGAATTTGCCGGAGGCGAACAGCAGGCGCCTGCCGTCAAGCGTGCTGAAAAGGTCTTCGATCAGCGAGGATTTTCCGATGCCCGGCGGGCCGGACACCAGAACGAACCCGCTTTCGCCGCTGGTCACGACCCGATCGACCGCATTGATCAGGAGCTGCCGCGCGTCGTCGCGCCCGAAGAGCGCGGCTGTGTCTTGCCGCCGGTTGAGGAGGTCGCTCCTGGCGGTTTGAAACCGTTCCACTTTCTCCGTGGCCGAAAGATCCGCCAGGCAGCGCTGGAGATCGTTTTGCACCGCCCGTGCGCTCTGGTACCGGTCGTCCGGATTCTTCTCCAGGAGTTTCAGCACGATAGCGTCGATCTGGGCGGGGATGGCCGGGTCGCGGTCGCTTGGCTTCGGGGATTTGCTGGCGAGGTGGCGGTGCGCCCATTCGAGCGTGTCCTCGGCTTCGAAGGGCAGGCTGCCGGTGAAGAGTTCGAAGAGGGTGACACCGAAACCGTAGAGGTCGCTCCTCAGGTCGAGGGGACGGTTCATCTTGCCGGTCTGCTCCGGCGACATGTAGGCCAGCGTGCCGGCGATCACATCGATCGCGGGCGAATGCGCCGCGTCCCGGATGAACTGGCCGGCAAGGCCGAAACCGGTCAACTTGACGTCGCCGGAGGTGTCGACGAGGCAGTTCGCGGGGCGAATGTCGCCATGGAGAAGGCCGATTTCGTGGATCTGGCGGAGGGAAGAGGCCAGCCTGCACGCTGTCACCAGCACGTTCATCAAACCAGGTCGTGCGCCGGGTCCGGACGATGACATGTCGAGGAAGGCCCCGCCGGGGTCGTCCAGCAGGAGCGCGACACGTCCCTTGTCCCGATGGACGCCCAGCGGGTGGACGACGACCGGGCAGCTTGTGCCCGCGAGGAGCTTGTGCTCGCGCGTGAAGCGATCGTCGACATGGTTCGCCGGGCCCATGAGAACCAGAACGGAGTGGCCGTCGGCGAGCGTCGCGCGATACCAGGCGACGTTGCCCTCGGCCTTGAGAAACTCTGCGCCGGCCGCGGGGCGCCGAAGAAGCGAAAGCACCGCGGCCCCGACGCCGTCCATGTCTGCCCGGGTCTTCGAAGGGTCGGAATTTTCAGGTGCCTGAGAAATCGGCGTCATCTTCCCGTGAACTCAATTGGCCGACTGCTGAAAGGGGGAAACGGCAACCCTTGTCGGGCGATCCTCCATCTTCGCCGAAGTCGCGTCAAGGCATATAGAGGGTATGATGCCGATCATCGAAGATAGCGCAACGCTCGTCCCGAATACTGCTTCGCGCTTGTGGCCATCGGCCGGGCGACGTCCCCAACAGATGTATAGCTATACCCGCGCCCCTCGGTGAACGACCATGGGCCGGCACTGCTTAGAACATGGTTTCCATGCGCGGTGCCGACACATTTTCCAGAAGTACCGGGTGAAAGACAATGACACAGCGGCTAAACTACGCGCAGCTATCGCCTGAACATTTCAAGGGTCTGATGGCCTTCAGCAACGAAATCAAGAAAGGCTCGATCGAACAGTCGATCCTCGACCTCGTCGATATCCGGGCCTCCCAGCTCAACGGCTGCACCTTCTGCCTCGACATGCACGTCAAAGAGGCGACGCTCCATCAGGAGCGGCCTCTGCGTATCCATCATGTCGCCGGCTGGCGCGATTCCACGTTGTTCAGTCCGCGCGAGCGCGCGGCGCTCGCCTGGACCGAAGCGCTGACCAGGCTTTCGGATACCGGCGTTTCGGAGGAACTCTACGACCGGGTTCGCGGCCAGCTTTCGGACAAGGAGATCGCCGATCTCACGTTCCAGATCATGTCCATCAATGCCTGGAACCGCGTGAGCCTCGCCATGCGGGCGGTTCCGGGATCCGCAGACAAGATTTACGGGCTCGACAAGGCCGGCCTGGCCTGACGCCCCTCCCAGCCAGGCCCCGGTGCGGTCCGGCCGCAGGCGATCCATTGGGTTGCCTGCGGCCGGATTGCGTTCGCCTGGCGCTCGCTTCCGGCCTTTGCAAACCGGTCGGACCGCCCGTTGCAAGCCCTAAACCTAAGTTTGGATTACTGGTGTCGGGGGGCGGCTGTAAACCTGTTGGGGAGCCGTCGCCAGGCAAACGCTCGAACGACCTGCTCGATAAACATCGTCTCATGCGCCGTCGCCTTCCGCGATTTTCAACGGCCACCGAGGCGACCGGCCCGTATCCAAGCAACACAGGAGTGCGTTATGTCGCAAGCAGCAACAAAAGCCCGGACCTTGGGTCCGCAGGAAACGAGAATCCCTTCGGAGAATGCCTTTCATCCCGGCAAAATGGGCACGGGAGAGCTGGTTCCGTCGCGCTACGCGCTGCGGATCGGCGATATCGACGTGATGATCGTCAGCGACGGGGTGCTGCCGCTCCCCACCCAGATGCTGGGGCACAACGCGGATCCCGCCGCGCGGGCGTCCTGGATGGAGAACATGTTCCTGCCGGCGGATGCGTTCGACTGGCCGCTGAACGCGGTCATCGTGCGCAGCGGCGAGCAGACCATCCTCGTGGACGCGGGCCTCGGCCTCGACCCTGATCTGCACCTGCCGCGGGCGGGGCAGCTGGTCAAGCGCCTGGAAGCCGCCGATATCGATCTCGCCTCCGTAACCGACCTCGTGCTGACCCATCTGCACATGGACCATATCGGCGGCCTCGTCGTGGAAGGGGTGAAGGAGCGCCTGCGCCCGGACCTGCGGATCCATGTGGCGTCCGCGGAAGTCGATTTCTGGGAAGCCCCCGACTTCTCCAGCACCAGGATGCCGCAGGGCTTCCCCGACGCGCTTCGGGCGACCGCGAAGAAATTCCTGAGCGAATACCGCAGCTATCTCCGGCCGTTCGATGAGCAGCAGCAGATCGCACCGGGCGTCGTGGCCCGGCGTACCGGCGGCCACACGCCCGGCCACTGCGTCATCCGCGTGGCGTCCGGAGACGATGCGCTGACCTTCGCCGGCGACGCGGTGTTTGCCGTCGGCTTCGACCAGCCGGACTGGCACAACGGGTTCGAGCACGACCCGGAAGAGGCGGCCCGCGTCCGGGTCGAGCTTCTGCGGCAGATATCGGCGAGCGGCGAACTGCTGGTGGCCACGCACCTGCCGTTCCCGTCCGTCGGCCGGGTCGCGGTGGCCGGCGAGGCCTTCCGCTGGGTACCGGTGTTCTGGGACTACTGACCGGCGCCGGATCGAGCCGGCCGCGCGTTGCTGCTCTGACGGCATGCGTGGTCGCGGCGCTTCCGTGACAAGCCTTGTCCCATGGTGCTTCCTTCCATTCACGGGAAGGGATCGGGCCCCCAAACCGTGGGATCAAACATCCAGGCCAATGTGGCCATCGCGACTTCGACGGGTCCGATGGCCACGTCCGCCTGGCGGCCAGGCTTACTCTGCGGCCTGTCTGGAGACAGGGGTGCTGTTCGGCCTGGTGATCTCCATTTCGAGATCGTAGCGGGAAAACGTTCTGTTCAGGGCCGGCAGCATCGCCACGTCCATCGTACCGCTGTCGGGCTCCATGACGATCATCGCGACGGTGGCGGACTGATTGTTGCCGGAGAGCGACGGGCGGGGCGGCCGGCAAACGGAGAACGGGTCCTCGAAGTCGTCGAAGAGGGCGTCCTTGACGGTTTCGGGCGTGATCGCGCCGACGTGCGGCTCCAGGAGATCGCGGACGCGAATGTCGCGGTAGAGCGAGTCCGGCATATTGGCGATCCCCTTGTCCAGGAGCTTCGTCAGCGCCACCGGGCTCTGGAAGTGATTGGCGTGAACGATGAGGCCGCGCTCGGGAAGAACCTGGAACGTCTCGTCGGGGGCGCACTCGAAGTCGATCGCCACCCCATTGGCATGCGCGACGATGATATTGTTGGAAGCGGACTTGATCGTGGCATAGACGGCCTTCATGGCGACCGCCAGTTGTGTCTGTTCCAGGACCTTGCGGCGGATGAGAGCCAGCGGGACGCCGAATTGTCGATAGTCGCGCTCGCATTCCAGATAGTTGCCGGTGATCGAGATGCCGACCGAATTGAACCCGAATCGTGCCAGCACGCCCGCTTCGGTGAAGGTAATGAGGTTGGGACCGTTGTCCCGACGCACTTTCAGGATGACGGCGGTCTCGGCGCATTCGGCTTTCCAGTCCCAGTTCTGGGCGTGGATCAGCCGGCCCGAGGCGGACGCCTTCGGCATGACGACGACGCCGGTGCATCCGTCCGGATCCTCGTCCGGCATCGATTCGCCGCGCTGGCGCCGCTGGGCGAGCTTCAGCAGCTCGGTGCGCGCATTCAACAGCAGCACGGCGGCATATTCGACGCCGGCCCCTTCGGCAATGCCGCGCATCTCCTCGATATAGTCCGCATCGAAGGCCGCGATCGTCGGTTCGTATTTACCTGTAATGTCGCGAATGTCCTGCCAGGTGAGCTTGCTCCTGTCGAGCTGCGTGGCGTAGTGCTCGATGCCCAGCTTGATGCGCTGTGCCGCCTGCTCGCCATATTGGCGGCCACGATCCCTTGGGCTACCTTCGATTTCGATAAGGGGCGGGTTTGGCGGTAAGGACATGACGGGGCTCCAGTGCGGTTCTCGGGAAGGTGTGGGATCGTTATTACCGTAATGTTCTTTGGTTTACAATAAACATTTGAGGGTTGGAATGAAAAAGCTACCGTCGTCTCTGCAGTCGAATCTCGTCGACCGCATAAGCGCCTTCATCCACGAAGGCGGTTTGGAGCCTGGCGACCGCATAAACGAAAAGCACCTCGCGCAGCGCCTCAACGTCTCGCGGTCCCCCATTCGAACGGCGCTCGATCGCATGGCGGAGCGCGGGATCGTCGTGCGCCGGCCGCAACGCGGTGTCGAACTCCTCGCCCTGCCTGAAAAGGCGGAAGAGGTGGCCGGGCAGGGGAAGGAGCCGGATGAGCTGATCGTCCTCATCGCGCGCGACCGGGACGGAGGGCTCCTGAGCGACGAAGTGTCCGAAACCCAGCTCATGCAGCAATATGGCGTCGGACGTCCCGTCGTTCGCGGCGTGCTCGAAGCCCTTGCGGACATGGGGATGGTTCTGCGCAAGCCCGGCTATGGCTGGCGCTTCAACACGGACTGGAATGCCGACATTCGCGTGGAGAGCTATCGCTTCCGAATGATCGTCGAACCGGCGGCGATCCTCGAGCCGGGATTTCAGCTGCCGCCGAACTGGTCGCAGGACATGCGCCGCCAGCATGAGGATCTCCTCGCCGCTCCCTGGACGGCCTCATTGGGCATTGCGCTCTACGAGATGAACGCGGCCTTCCACGAGGGCATCGCGGCAGCCTCGGGCAACCGGTTCCTGCACGAGGCCGTCCGCCGCCAGAACCGGCTGCGCCGCTTCTCCAACTACCATTGGACGCATGGCCTCGAACGGGTGAAGGTCAACCATGCCGAACATATCGAGATCCTCGACAGGCTGGATGCGGGAGACAACGAGGTTGCCGCATCCTTGATGCGACGGCATCTCCTCCTCGCCAGCCAGATGACGCCATCCTTCGAAAAATTGCAGAAGGAGGAATGAATCTCTGTTTTTTGTTGGTGAATATGCATTAGAACGGCAAGGATCAATCCTTGAGTTCGGGGTATCGCCCATGCACGAGATGGCAGAGAAAAAGCAGATCCTGGCCTTTGGCGACAGCCTTACCTGGGGTGTCAATCCGGGCGGCCGCGGTCGTCACGCCTATCCGGATCGGTGGACGAGCATCGTCGAGAGCGCCCTTCCGCAGGTTCGGGTCATCGCTGAAGGCCTGGGTGGGCGCACCACGTCCTTCGACGACCACTCGGCCGTGGCGGACCGCAACGGCGTGCGTATCCTGCCGACTTTGCTTGGAAGCCACTATCCGCTCGATCTCGTGGTCATCATGCTGGGCGCCAACGATCTCAAGCCGCATCTGTGCGGAACCGTGACCGGCGCCGCCGCCGGGCTCGAGCGCCTGGTCGAGATTGTGGCCCGCTATCCCTACGGCTACGGCATCGGTGCGCCGAGGATCCTCGTCGTCAGCCCGCCGTCGTTCACCGGGACGGAGGCCGGCGAGGACGTGGCGAGCGGTGGACGAAGCGTGGCGGAATCGAAGAAATTCCCGGCGGCGTACAAGGCCGTCGCGGACCGGACGGGCTGCGCCTTCTTCGATGCCGCGACCGTGGCAACGGCGTCGCCCGTCGACGGGATCCATCTCGACGCGGAAAATACGAAGGCGATCGGCATTGCCGTCGCCCCCGTGATCGCCGCGATGCTCGCCCTCGACTGAACCCTACCGGCCGACCGCGTAGGCTTGCATCATGCTTGCGGTCGCGGCTGCGCGAAGCGTGCCGTCGCCGGGTTTGGCGACGGCCGCCAGGCGCCCGACGCTATGGGCGGGAGCGATCTCGACCCGATGGCCGCGCGCCTTGAGGTCTTCCAGCGCCTCCCGGCCGAAGGTCTCCTCCGCCAGGAGATGAAGAGGAAGGCGGTTTCGCGGGTAGAAGGAGCTGTGGATGTCGGAGGTCTGCCACATCGGCATGTCGATCGCCTGCTGAAGGTTCGCTCCGTGATGGACGTGGCGGAGGAAGAGCATCAGCGACCATTGCTCCTGCTGGTCGCCGCCGGGAGAACCGAAGGCCATGTAAGGCTCGCCGTCGCGCAAGGCAAGTGAGGGCGTCAGCGTCGTGCGCGGCCGTTTGCCCGGTGCGAGCGATGCGGGAAGGCCCGGCTCCAGCCAGAACATCTGAGCCCGGCTGTTCAGCATGAACCCCAGTTCGGGAATGACGGGCGAGGATTGCAGCCAGCCGCCGGACGGCGTCGACGACACCATGTTGCCGGCCTTATCGATGATGTCGAAATGCACGGTGTCGCCGCGCACCTCGCCGAACCGGCCGACG
>CAMLOC010000073.1 GCA_946481465.1 uncultured Shinella sp.
ATCCAGAATCGCGTTCAGAATCTCGGCATTGTTCGACATGCACGCCTCCGCAGGAATGATAACGCAACAGCGCGGGTGCCGACAAGTTGGGCGGGGAGTGCCGTCAGGTTGAAGAAGCGCCGCTCAGGCGTGTTCATTTGTCGCGCCACTCAGCTGTGCCACGGCCCAGCCGGCCGCCTCGCGCACCGCGTCGCTTGCATCCTGGCACAGAGCCTCCGCCACAGGTTTCAGCGCCGGATCGCCGCTGTTGCCGATGGCGACCAGCACGTTGCGGACGAAGCGGTCGCGGCCGATGCGCTTGATGGGAGAACCGCTGAACACCTGCCGGAAGCCGGCATCGTCCAACTGCGCCAGATCGGCCAGCCGCGGCGCCGTCAGTTCGGCGCGCGGTAGGAAGGCTGGTTCGCTGGTCGCGCGGGCGAACTTGTTCCAGGGGCAGGCGGCCAGGCAATCGTCGCAGCCATAGATGCGATTGCCGATCTTTGTCCGCATGTCCGGGTCGATCGGTCCCTTGTGCTCGATGGTGAGATAGGAGATGCAGCGTCGCGCATCGAGCTTGTAGGGCGCGGGAAAGGCGTCGGTCGGGCAGGCGTCGAGACAGGCGCGGCAGGAGCCGCAATGATCGCGCTCCGGCTCGTCGCGGACAAGGTCGGCGGTGGTGAAGAGGCTGCCGAGGAAGAGCCAGGAGCCGTGCGTGCGGCTGACGAGGTTGGTGTGCTTTCCCTGCCAGCCGAGCCCGGCGGCGGCGGCGAGCGGCTTTTCCATCACCGGCGCCGTATCGACGAAGACCTTCACATCGGCCCCGCCGCGCGCGGCAAAACGCGTCGCCACTTCCTTCAGCCTGCCCTTGATGAGGTCGTGATAGTCGCGGTTCTGCGCGTAGACGGAGATCGCCGCCCGGTCCGGCATGGCAAGCACCGCGCGCGGATCGTGCTCCGGCCCGTAGTTCATGGCGAAGAGCACGACGGAGCGCACCTCGCTCCACAGCACGCGCGGATCGGCCCGGCGCGCCTCGGTTTCGGCCATCCAGTCCATGGTGCCGTGATAGCCGGCGGCAAGGAAATCCGTGAGGCGCGCCGGCGCCTCGGGAATGGAGTCGGGGCCGGTGATGCGACAGAGGTCGAACCCCTTGTCCGCCGCTTCCGCCTTGACGAAATCGGTCAGGCGGCGGCGTTGCCTCTCCTCGCCCGACATGGCGTCCTCAGAAGTCGAGGTCCGCATAGTGCGAGACCGGGGTGACGCCGCGCACGCGCTCGGCCAGCAGCGGGCGGAAGGAGGGGCGGGACTTCAGCCGCTGATACCAGTCCTTGGCCTGCGGCGCGTCCGTCCAGTTGATCTCGCCCATATAGTCGAGCACCGAAAGACAGGCCGCGGCGGCAAGGTCGGCATAGGAAAGGCGATCGCCGGCAAGATAGGTGCGCGAGCCGGCGAGCCAGGAGAGATACTTCATGTGCTGGCGGATATTGGCGCGCGAATTGCGCAGGATCTTGCTGTCCGGCGGGCCGCCGCCCTGGTCCGGCGTCATCTGCAGCTTGAAGATGCGCTCGCGCACCAGCGGCCGCGTCACGTCCTGCTCCATCTTCTGCAGGAACCATTCCGTCAGGCGGCGGATCTCCGCGCGCTGGAACGGATCCTCGGCGAGCAGCCGGCGGTCGCGCTTCAAGACGCCATGCGTCTCGTCGAGATATTCCGAGATGATGCTCGCGCCGCACAGCGCCCGCATGCTGTCGTCGACATAGACGGGCAGCGTTCCGGCCGGGTTGAGCGCGAGAAAATCGCGCCGGTTCTCCCAGGGCTGTTCTTCGGCAAGCTCCGTCTGGAACCCGTATTCCGTCAGGATGAGGCGGACGAAGCGGGAGGCGGCGGACATCGGGTGATGATAGAGTGTGGGCATCAGGCTGCTTTGCTGGTCTTGCGGAAGGGGCTTTGGCCGGGTCGGGTGCGCATACGGGCTGATTTGACCATGGCTGATTTGACGAACCTATAGAAATTTGGTGGTACAAACACAAGCGAATCGGGCTTTTTGCCGTATGCCCGCTTCATTTCGTGGCTTTCCTCCCCTTTTCCCCAAGGAACCTCCATGGCAGACCAGTCCATTGTCAGCGCCCTCATTCTCGGATTGATCGAGGGCCTGACCGAATTCATCCCCGTGTCCTCCACCGGCCATATCCTGCTCGCGGGGCATTTCCTCGGCTTCAAGTCGCCGGGCAACACCTTTGCCGTGCTCATCCAGCTCGGCGCGATCCTCGCCATCCTCTCCGTCTATGCGGCCAAGCTCCTGCGCATCGCCTTCGCGCTGCCGTCGAGCCCCGAGGCGCGGCGCTTCGTCGGAAGCGTGCTCATCGCCTTCCTGCCGGCCGCCGTCATCGGCGCCCTGGCGCACGATTTCATCAAGACGGTGCTCTTCGAAACGCCGATGCTGATCTGCATCGTGCTGATCGTCGGCGGCGTCATCCTCTATGTGATCGACCGCCTGCCGCTCCAGCCGCGCTATACCGATGCGATGCAATATCCGCCGTCGCTGGCCTTCAAGATCGGCCTCTGCCAGTGCCTTGCCATGATCCCGGGCACCTCGCGTTCGGGCGCGACCATCGCCGGCGCGCTGCTGATGGGCACGGACAAGCGCTCGGCGGCGGAGTTCTCGTTCTTCCTCGCCATGCCGACCATGGTCGGCGCCTTCACGCTGGACCTCTACAAGAACCGCGACGCGCTCTCGTCCGACGATCTCCTGGTGATCGGTGTCGGCTTTGCCGCGGCCTTCGTCGCCGGTCTCTTCGTCGTGCGCTCGCTGCTCGACTTCGTGTCGCGCCGCGGCTTCACGCTGTTCGCCATCTGGCGCATCGTCGTGGGAACGCTGGGCCTGATCGGCCTTCTGATCTTCGGCTGAGGATTTTTCGGCCGGCTCTCTGGCCGGCCGGCCCTTACTTGACCGAGGCGGTCGTGCAGGGATCGACGCCGTAGGCCGGCGAGCAGCCGTGCTTGCCGGCGGAGACCGTCGACGGCGCGGCAAAGGATCCGGCCACGATGATCAGTGCCGAAAACCCGAAGAAGATTGCAATTGCCTTGCCCATTGCGCCGGAAGCCTCTCAAAGTCCTGAAAATACGCCGCAGAACTGTCATCAGTACGACGCGACGGGGGCGGTGTTTATTCGCTGGTCCGAAGACAATCAATATCGCGACATGCTGAATCGCGCGTAAATGCCGCAGCGATTTTTTGAACCGCTGCATAAGTGCAACAGCCCGCCCAAAGCGCTTTCATGAAACGCGAACGGCCGCCGCGGGATTGTCCTGCGGCGGCCGCTCGTCTTGCGGGATTTTCGGTTCAGGCCGTCTTGTCGATGCGGGTGAACTGGCCCTGCTGGCGATAGCGCACGAGGTAGCTCGGCAGGATCGCCTCGGCGAGGATGGGCTCGATGCCGATGGCCTCGAGCGTGCGGCCTTCGCTGCGGGCAGCATCGGAGACCACGTTGTCGGAGCGCAGCAGCGTGACCTGGTCAGCCGTCAGCGGCGGCGTGATGAAAGGCACCAGCGAGGCGAGGGAACCCATCAGCGAGGCGACGCCGAAGGGCAGCGAGACGAGCGGGTTCTTGCGGTCGACGATGCGCAGCATCAGTTCCAGACACTGGCGGAAGGTCAGGACTTCCGGGCCGCCGAGTTCATAGACGCGGCCGCGTTCGATCGTGCCGTCGACCGAGCGGGCCACGGCTTCGGCGACGTCGGCGACATAGACCGGCTGGAACTTCGTGCGGCCGCCGCCGATCAGCGGCAGGGCCGGCGCATAGCGCGCCATGGTGGCGAACTTGTTGAAGAAGCCGTCCTCCGGGCCGAAGACGATGGAGGGGCGCAGGATGACGGCGTCGGGAACCGTGCGCAGCACGGCCGCTTCGCCGCGGGCCTTGCTGCGGGCATAGGAGGAGCCGGATTTTTCATCCGCGCCGATGGCGGAGATGTGGGTGAGCTTCGCACCGACGGCACGCGCTGCCTCGGCCACCGCGCGGGCGCCGAAATCCTGCACGGCGTCGAAATTGTTGCGGCCGCTCTCGAAGAGGATGCCGACGCAGTTGATGACGTGGTCGGCGCCCTCGACGGCACGGTCGACGGACTGGCGATAGCGCAGGTTCGCCTGGACGAAGGAGATCTGGCCGACACCGCCGATCGGCTGGAGGAAGCCGGCAAGGTCCGGGCGGCGGACGGCGACGCGGATGCGATAGCCGCGGCGCGCCAGCGCGCGCACCACATGACGCCCGACGAAGCCGGAGCCGCCGAAAACGGTGACGAGCGGCGGAAGGTTGGACAAGGTCATGGGGCTGCTCCTGCAGAACATTGTAGGTCGGTAGCGCCTACATAGCCCAAACCGTTTGCAAGGTGAAGCGCGGCGAAGCGTCTCTTGTGCCGGGTTTTCCCGGGGTGCGGGATGGCCGGCTCAAAGCCCTTCGACGACCACCATCTCCGCGTCCGCCACTTCCTGGCGGATGGCGGCGGCGATCTGGTATTCCGGCGAGTTGTAGCAGTCGACGGCGGCCTGGAGCGAGGGGAACTCGATGATGACGTTGCGGGCGCGCACGCGGCCCTCCAGCCGTTCGAAGGCGCCGCCGCGGGCGATGAAGTTCGCGCCGTATTTCTCGAAGGCCGGCTTGGCGGCGGCGACGTAATCCTTGTAGCGCTCGGTGTCGCGCACGTCGACCTGTGCGATCCAGTAACCCTTGGGCATGTCTCTCTCCCTTTTGATTATTATGCTGCGAGCGCGCCGTCCATTTCGGCGAGGATCGCGCTCGTTGCGGCGAGCGGATCGTCCGCCTTGACGATCGGGCGGGCGACGACGAGGTGGCTGGAGCCGGCCCTCAGCGCGTCGGAAGGTGTCATGACGCGCTTCTGGTCGCCGAGATCGGCGCCGGCGGGACGGATGCCGGGCGTGACGATCGCCATGTCCGGCCCGACGATCTTGCGCACGGCCCTGGACTCTTCCGCAGAGCAGACGACGCCGCCCATGCCGGCGATGTGGGCCTGTTCGGCGCGGCGCAGCACCAGCGTGTGCGGATCGTATTCGTAGCCCGCGTCGATGACGTCCTTGGCATCCATGGAGGTCAGCACCGTGACGCCGAGGAGGCAGAGGTCGGAGCCTTTTGCGGCGGAGACGGCGGCGGCCATGGCCTTCGGGTAGGCATGCAGCGTCAGCATGGACATGCCCATCTTGACGATGTTCTCGACGCCCTTGGCCACCGTGTTGTCGATGTCGAGCAGCTTCATGTCGAGGAAGACCTTCTTGCCGTCCCTGGCAAGGTCGCGGGCGAATTCCAGCCCGCCGGCGAAGACGAGCTGGTATCCGATCTTGTAGAAGAGGGCGGTGTCGCCGAGCGTCCGGACCACCTTCTCCGCCTCCGCGATGGTCGGGACATCGAGGCCAACGATCAGGCGGTCGCGCGCGGACATGGTCAAAACCCTTTCCAAGATTCCATTGGCGTCCAGTCGCATGTGACGGCCCGGTCCGCAAGCCGGAATGCGAAAAGATTGCCGCCGCCCGCCGGCTGGTCGCCGTCCCGGCGGATGGGCGTGCCCTTGAGGCGGCATTTCAGCAGCGTCCCGACGCCGCCATGGCCGACGAAGGCGATCGGGATCTTCGGGTCATGCCCGGCCAGCACGCGCTCTATGGCGGCGAAGATGCGCGCCTGCGCATCCGCCGCGCGCTCCCAGCCGCGAAAACTCTGCTCTGGACGGGCGAAAAATTCGTCGGCGGCGGCCTCGAAGGCCTCGGGCGGCAGGTAGCCGGTGGCGGAACGGTCGTTCTCGCCCATGGCGTCGTCGGTCTCGACGGCGAGGCGGCCGGCGGCAAGGATTTCCGCCGTCTCGATCGCCTTGCGCTCGGTACTCGCCACGAGGCGGCCGACCTGCCGCGCCCAGCCGGCCGAGGCGGCAAAGAGGGCGCGCTCGCGGCCCCGTTCGGAAAGGCCCCAGTCAGGCACCGGCACGGCCGGGTCGATGGCGACCTGCGGATGGGTGATGTAGAGCGCGAACATCGCCGCCCCTCAATGGGTGCGGCGGTAGGTCCACAGCTGCGCCGGCGGGATGTTGCGCACGACGAAATCGAGATGGGTGATCTGGTAGCGATCCGGCATGGCGACGACGGGGGAGAGCGGGCCATAGGAGATCTGCACGACCGGGCGGCCGGCGGGAATGCGCGAGAGCAGGTCCTCGATCAGCGACACGCGCTTGTGCATCGGGAAATTGAGCAGCGGCACGGCGGAGATGACGCTGTCGAACGTCGCGCCGCGAAGCTCGCCGAGCGTCCTGTCGAGGTCGAAGGCATCGCCGTTGATGAAGTTGACGCCGGAAAAGCGCGCGACGAGATGGTTGTAGAAATCCGTGGAGAATTCGACCGAGGTCAGCTTTTCCGGGGCAAGGCCGGTCTCCAGGATCGCCTTGGTGATCACGCCGGTGCCGGGCCCGAGTTCGAGCACGGGAAGGCCCGAGGCCGGTTCGATGACGCTCGCCATGCGGCGCGCGGTAACCGAGGAGGTGGGGATGATCGAGCCGACGGCCCGCGTATTGCTCATCCAGCCCTTGAAGAAGCGGATCTCGTCGTCGAATTTCTTGCCGAGCCGTTCCTTGACCTTCACACGCAACGTCATGCCGTCCCCCTTCATGGTACGCTCCCGGCCGGCGGCGGGTGGCGTTCCCGTCCGTTTCATTCGGCCATGGCGAATATGTGACGCGGTTTGCGTCAAAAACAAGTCTGATCGCGCCGTGGCGCGCAAGTTTCCCCTGCTCATGAAAGCGCTTTCTAAAAAAGAACCCGCCGGGTGGCCGGCGGGTTCCAGAAGCGTTTCGCGATGGCGCGGGGCCTAGACGCGCATCGGCATCAGCACGTAGAGCGCGTCGTCGCCGGCAAGGTCGCGCACCAGCGTGGGCGAGCCCGGATCGGCCAGCATGAACACGGCTTCCGTGCCGGAAAGCTGCGAGGTGATGTCGAGCAGGTATTTCGCGTTGAAGCCGATTTCCAGTGGATCGTTGTCGTAGCCGACCGGCAGCTCTTCCGTCGCGCTGCCCGAATCCGGATTGTTGACGGTCAGCGTCAGCTGGCCTTCGCCGAGCGCCAGCTTCACGGCGCGGCCGCGCTCGGAGGAAATGGTGGAGACGCGGTCGACGGCCTGGGCGAAGGACTGGCAGTCGATCTTCAGTTCCTTGTCGTTGTTGGTCGGGATCACGCGCTGGTAATCCGGGAAGGTGCCGTCGATCAGCTTGGAGGTCAGCACGATCGAGCCGATGGTGAAACGGATCTTCGCATCCGAGACTTCGACGGTGACGACGAGGTCCGGATTGTCGACCAGCTTCTGCAATTCGCCGACCGTCTTGCGCGGAATGATGATGCCGGGCATGCCTTCCGAGCCCGACGGGGCTTCCACGTCGGCGCGGGCAAGGCGGTGGCCGTCGGTGGCGACGGCGCGCAGCTTGAGCTGGCCGTTGCTTTCGATCGTGTGGATGAAGATGCCGTTGAGGTAGTAGCGGGTCTCTTCCGTCGAGATCGCGAACTGGGTGCGATCGATCAGCATCTTGAGGTCCGTCGCCTTGAGGCGGAACGTGTGGGAGAAGCTGCCGGTGGTCAGATCCGGGAAATCGGACTGCGGCAGGCACTGCAGCGAGAATTTCGAGCGGCCCGAGGCGACCGTCATCGAGGCGCCGTCGACGCTCGTGGCCAGCAGCACTTCCGAACCGTCGGAAAGCTTGCGCACGATGTCGTAGAGAAGATGGGCCGGGACGGTCGTTGCGCCGGCCTGCTCCACCTGGGCGGGCGTCGCCTCGGTGATCTCGAGGTCGAGGTCGGTCGCCTTCATGTCGAGGCTCGCGCCGTCCGCGCGCAACAGCACGTTCGAGAGGATCGGGATCGTGTTGCGCCGTTCGACCACGCGATGGACGTGGTTCAGCGACTTCAGAAGATTGGACCGCTCGAGAGTAATGCGCATGAACTGTACCGCTTTCGACCGCTAGCACGCCGGAGGCCGGCGCGGCATTGCCTTGAAATCCCGGCAGGGCCGGAAAGATTGGACGGGCAAAATGGCAGAAGTTCCCGCCCGATTGCAAGTGCTAACGGCGCGGCACACACGATAGTCAACCGTCCGGCCTTGCGAGGGCATCGGCGCTCGCCCATAAGGGGTGACGAACGGCGGCCGCTCATCCGGCCGGAAAGGGAATGGCGATGCGGGACGAGACAGCGGCAGGCGGCACGGGCGAGGGCGGCAGGACGTTCCGCCTGCACAATGCCGTGATCCCCGCCCGGCCGCTGGAGCCGGCGCTCTATCTCGTCGCCACCCCCATCGGCAATCTCTCCGACATCACGCTGCGGGCGCTCGAAACGCTGGCCGGGGCCGATGTGCTCGCCTGCGAGGATACGCGCGTCACCCGCGTGCTGCTCGACCGCTACGGCATCGTCAACCGGCCCTATGCCTATCACGAGCACAATGCGGACGAGGCGGGCCCGCGCCTCATCGCCGCGCTGGACGGCGGCAAATCCGTCGCCCTCGTCTCCGATGCCGGCACGCCGCTCGTCTCCGATCCCGGATACCGGCTGGCGCTGCTCGCCATCGCGGCGGGCCACCGCGTCGTGCCCATCCCGGGCGCCTCCGCCCCGCTTGCCGCGCTCGTCGGCTCGGGCCTGCCGAACGACGCCTTCTTCTTCGCCGGCTTCCTGCCCTCCAAGGACAAGGCGCGGCGCGATCGCCTGGCCGAGCTTGCGGGCGTGCCGGCGACGCTGCTGTTCTTCGAATCGCCGCATCGCATCGCCGCGACAGTCGCGGCGGCGGCCGAGGTGCTGGGGGAGGAGCGGACGGCCTGCGTCTGCCGCGAGCTGACCAAGACCTTCGAGGAGTTTCGCCGCGGAACGCTCGGCGAGCTGTCGGCGCATTACGGCGACGGCCACGCCGTCAAGGGCGAGATCGTCTTCGTCATCGGCCCGCCGGGCGAAGCGGCCGCGCCCGCCGAGGAAGACGTCGACCGGCTGCTCGCCGCGCTCGTCAGGGACATGCCGGCCGGCAAGGCGGCCACCGAGGCCGCGCGGCAGACCGGCCTGCCGCGGCGCGACCTCTACCAGCGCCTCATCGACCTGAAGGGCGGCGATGGGAAATAAGGCGGCGGATCCCGGCCGGCTCAGGGCCTTCCGCCGCGGACACCTCTCCGAATATGTCGCCGCGCTCTATCTTGCCGCCAAAGGCTATCGTATCCGCGCCATCCGCTACCGCACGAAGCTCGGCGAGATCGACATCATCGCGCGGCGCGGAGAGCTTGTCGTCTTTGTCGAGGTGAAGGCGCGCCGCGACGTCGACAGCGCCGTCTTCGCCGTCACCGGAACCGCGCAAGGGCGCATCCGCGCGGCAAGCGAGATCTGGCTTTCGCGCCAGCCCGACGGCCAGCGCCTTTCCCTTCGATATGACATCGTCGCCGTCCGTCCCTGGCGGCTTCCGCGGCACCTGCCGGATGCGTTTTGACCAAAAGGAAAATGTAACGCAACTGACACGAAACCGTAACGCGCCCGTCATGCAGGCCCCTTAGTGCACCCCTCACACCAAATCCGGTGAAGAGGAGCAACCCATGTTCAAGCCGCTTTCCCTCGCAGGTTTCGCACTCGCCTTTTCCGCTTCGGCCTCGATGGCCGCCACCAACATCACCTGGTGGCACGGCATGGCCGGTCGCAACGGCGAGG
>CAMLOC010000074.1 GCA_946481465.1 uncultured Shinella sp.
ACAGGACGCGGATCACCCGCCATTGCTGCTCGGTCACGTCGTGATCGGCAAGGATCGGCCGGAAATGGCTCATCACCGCCTCGCGCGCCTTCAGGAGGCCGATGGCCAGCGACCGGCGCCGCTTGCGTGGCGGCGCATCCTTCGTTTCGGCAGGCGCGCTCGCGCCGGCAGGGACATCATTCGTCATCCTGCCTCTATCCGCGATTTTTCCGGCCCGCGCAATGCGCGGGAGGCGGTATGGGGCAAGATCGAAGATCGATTGCGACCGTCCCGCGTGCCGGCATCGTCCATGAAGCCAACCCGGCGAAAGCGCAACCGCCGATGACGCCGGAAACCCGGGGACCCGATCTTCGCGAGCACGCCCGCGGAACCTGCGACAGGACGCCACGCGCCATCACCGCGTTGTTTGATTAAAGTCAAAGAACGGCGTCTCCGGCGGGTCTACTTCCTTGGTCATGAACGAGAGACGTTCGTCAGCAAGGAGAATTCCAGTGCGTACCATGGCAAAGAGCATCGTCGGCGCGGCAGCAGTCATCCTGGCGCTTGCGCTTCCGGCAGCGGCGGCAGATTTCGAAGTGCATATGCTGAACAAGGGCGCCGAGGGCGCCATGGTGTTCGAGCCCGCCTTCGTGAAGATCGCACCCGGCGACAGCATCACCTTCATCCCGACCGACAAGGGGCACAATGTCGAGACGATCAAGGGCATGATCCCCGAGGGCGCGGAAGCCTTCAAGAGCAAGATCAACGAGAACTTCAAGGTCACCTTCGACACGGCCGGCGCCTATGGCGTCAAGTGCACGCCGCATGTCGGCATGGGCATGGTGGGCGTCGTGGTCGTCGGCGATGCGCCGGCCAATCTCGATGCGGTCAAGACCACCAAGCTGCCGAAGAAGGCACGCGAGCGCATGGACGCCGCCATCGCGGCGGCAGGCCTGTAACGGTCCTTCCTTCGGGACGGGGCGCAACCCGGGGCGGAGCGATCCGCTCCGGGTTTTCCATGTCCGGTCGGCACCGGTCATGTTCCATCTTCTGCATGATCCGGATTTACACATTTAATTTTCTAATGCCATCGCCCCCTGTTAACGTGCCGGCACGAACCAACGGGAACGCGCATGCTGAAACTCGCCCTGCTGTCGGCCTGGCTCTTCCTCGCGGCTCTCTGTCCTTCCCTTCTCGCCGCCGAAAACGCCATGGATATCCAACTGCACAAGGCCGCCGCCGCCGATGACGCCGCCGCCATCAAGACATTGCTGGCCGGCGGTGCCGGCATCGATACACGGGACGGGAGCGGCGCGACGCCGCTGCTCGTGGCAACGCACGGCAACCGGGTGAACGCCGCCCGCGCGCTGATCGAGGCCGGCGCCGACGTCAATGCCAAGGACGCGATCAGCGACAGCCCCTATCTCTATGCCGGTGCGCGCGGCCATATCGAGATCCTGAAGCTGACGCTGGCCCACGGCGCCGACCTCAAAAGCGTCAACCGCTACGGCGGCACGGCCCTCATTCCCGCCGCCGAGCGCGGCCATGTCGAGACCGTCGCCACGCTGATCGAGGCCGGGGCCGATGTCGACCACGTCAACCGCCTGGGCTGGACGGCGCTGCTGGAGGCGATCATTCTCGGCGACGGCGGGCCGCGCCATGTCGAGATCGTCGCGCTGCTGATTGCCGGCGGCGCCGATGTCGGGCTCGCCGACAATGACGGCGTCAGCCCGCTCCGGCACGCCCGCGACCGCGGTTACGGCGCAATCGCCGCGCTTCTGGAAAAGGCCGGCGCGAAAAGATAGGCGGGCGCCGAACGCCCCGCAGACGAACATCGCAAACACCAAACCGAAGGGCCCGAGACGATGCAACGAAGCTACTATTCCTCCCTCGGCGGCCATCCGCCGCAGAGCGACCTCCTGACCGGCCGCGCCGTCTTCACCGAGGCCTATGCGGTGATCCCCAAGGGAGTGATGCAGGACATCGTCACCAGCTTCCTACCCTTCTGGGACGACACGCGCTGCTGGGTCATCGCCCGCCCGCTTTCCGGTTTCGCCGAGACCTTCTCGCAATATGTCATGGAAGTGGCACCGGGCGGCGGCAGTGACCGGCCGGAGCAGGATCCGGAGGCGGAAGGCGTGCTCTTCATCGTCGACGGCGAGGTGGAGCTGACGCTGCCGACCGGCACGCACATATTGCAGCCTGGCGGCTACGCCTTCCTGCCGCCGGCCCTGAAATGGTCGTTGCGCAACCGCTCGGGCGCGCATGCCCGCTTCCACTGGATCCGCAAGGCCTACGAGGCCGTCGACGGCCTTGCCCATCCCGAGCCGCTGATCCTCAACGAGAAGGACATCACCCCGAACGCGATGCCCGGCACGAACGGCGGCTGGGCAACGACGCGCTTCGTCGACCCGAACGACCTGCGCCACGACATGCATGTGACGATCGTCACGCTGATGCCCGGCGCCGTCATTCCCTTCGCGGAAACCCATGTCATGGAGCATGGCCTCTACGTGCTGCAGGGCAAGGCCGTCTATCGCCTGAACCAGGACTGGGTGGAGGTAGAGGCCGGCGACTTCATGTGGCTGCGCGCCTTCTGCCCGCAGGCCTGCTATGCCGGCGGTCCCGGCCCGTTCCGCTACCTGCTCTACAAGGACGTGAACCGCCACATGAACCTGCGCCCCTTCGGCGCCCGCTGCTAAGCCGGGAATCTCCCGACCGGAAACCCGCGCCCATCGGGCGCGGGTTCCTTGCGTTCACCGTGCAGGCGCCATCGCCGCCGGATAGTGCCGCGGGTCCAAGCGCAGGTAGAGCAGCGCCGTCACGAGCACGCAGCCGAGATGCAGCGCCCAGCCCGCCGCAAAGCCGCCGGTCCAGTCGTGCAGCAGCGCCATCGCATAGGGGCCGAGCGCGGCGATGAGGAAACCGCCGCCCTGCATCAGCGCGGCCAGCGCCCCGGCCTGCTCGGGCCGCGGCAGATGGTCGAGCGCCGTGACGATGGCGAGCGCGAAGCTGCCGCCGAGGCCCGCGCCGCACAGCCCGGCCCAAACGGCCGGCGCCAGGTCGGGAAGGGTCGCAAGGCCGAAGAAGCCGACGGCCTGGAAGAGGATCGTCAGCCAGAGCCAGCGGCGGCGGTCGACATTGCCCCGCGCCAGGACCGGAAGACCGAGCGCGGCGATGGCCTGGCAGACGGCCATCACGGCGACGAGGCCGCTGCTGTCGGCGCTCGTCCAGCCCTGCGCCTGATAGTAGGGCGAAAGCCAGGCGATCATCGAGGAATAGCCGGCATTGACCAGCCCGAAGGCGCCCATCAGCACCCAGGTGCGCGGCCGGCGCAGGAGCCGGCGCGTCAGCGCACCGTCGGGCCGGGTCGATTTCACGTCGGACAGGATGCGCCAGGACGCGGCGAGCGCGACGGCGACGGGCAGCGCCAGCCAGGCGAGCGCTGCCCGCCAGCCGTAGCCGGCATGGACGAGCACAGGCATCAGCCGCGCGCCGAAGGCGCCGCCCATCATGATCATCGCCGAATAGAGCCCCGTCACGACCGGCACGCTCGCCGGGAAACGCGCCTTGATGATGCCGGGAAAGGCCGCCTGGATGAAGGCGACGCCGATGCCGCAAAGCGCCGCCGTCGCGATCAGCGACGGGCCGTCCCAGGCAAGGAGGCGCAGCGCCGAACCGGCAAGGAGCACCGCCAGCGCGATCAGCAGGCCGCGGCTCGCCCCCAGCCGCACCAGGAGGCCCGGCGCCGCGAAGGCGCCAAGGCCCATCAGCAGCATCGGCAGCAGCGTCAGCATCGCGATGCCGCCATATCCAAGGCCGGTATCCGCGCCGATCTCCGCAAGGATCGGCGCCGGGGCCGCCAGGAAAGGCCGGAGGTTGAGGCCGATCAGCACCACCAGTGCAAGCATTGCCCAATCGCGGCCGGAACGCGTATCCGTCATGGTTCGACTTTCGTGCTGAAAAGACATGGTCGGGCCAAGGCGCGGCGCCGACCCTCGCCTATCGCTATCACCCGCTTGAATCATGCGCAAATTAGATGTTTAGATAGCTGTCATTCCGATTTTCGATGGAGGCCTCGTGCTCGATCCGCGCCTGCTCCGGGCCTTCGTGGCGATCGCCGATGCCGGCAGCTTCACCGCCGCGGCCGACCGGCTGCACATGACCCAGTCGACGATGAGCCAGCAGATCGCCCGCCTCGAGGAAGCGATCGGCCGGGAACTGGTCGACCGTGCCGCGCGGCCCGTGCGCCTGACGGTGACGGGCGAGCGCCTGCTCGGCCACGCCCGGCGGATCCTGGCGCTGCAGAACGAGGCGCTGACGCTGGTCGCGGAGACCTCCGGCACCACCTCGGTGCGCATCGGCATGCCCGACGACATCGCGACACCCGAAATGGCCCATGCCTTCGCCGCCTTCGCCAGGCGCCACAAGGAGGCGCGCCTCGACGTCACCACGGGCCTGCGCGCCGACCTGACGCGACGCTACCGTTCCGGCGAACTCGATATCGTCGTGCTCAAGGAGGACACCCCGAGCGCCGACAGCTGGGCGAGCTTCGAAGAGCCGATCGCCTGGTTCACCGCGCTCGATGCGCCGGCAAACCTGCCCGATCCCGTGCCGCTCGTCACCTTTCCGCCGGGCGGCCTCTACCGCGACGCCATGTTCGAACGGCTGGAGCGGGAACGGCGGCGCTGGTACGTTGCTTTCACCTCCGCCAGCCTGCGCAACGTGCTGATGGCGATCGAGGCCGGCCTCGGCCTCTCCATGCTGCCCGTCGATGCGGCGAAGGCGTGGCGGGTGAAGCGCTTTGCCGACTTCCCGCCCGAGCCGCCGGTCGTCGCCTCGCTCTATTCCTGGGAGCAGAGCGGCATCGTCGGCGAACTCGCAAGCGAGGTGCGCGACATCCTCAAGCGGCATTTTGCACGCGAAAGGCACCCGCTGCGGTAGCATCCGCGGCCCTTCCGACGCTTCGAGACGCCTTAGAAAATCGCATTGGAACAAGTCGGGGGGATTTGCGTTTTCTGGCCGAGAAAACGCACACGCCCCAGGACCCCATGACCCGCCCTTCCTCAACCTATCGTCTTTCGTTCCGCAATGGCATGGACTTCGGGAGAGCGCGGCAACTGGTGCCCTATCTCCAGCATCTCGGCATCAGCCATCTCCACGCCTCGCCGGTGATGGCGGCCGTGAAGGGCTCGTCGCATGGCCGCGACGTCATCGATCCGACCATCGTCGATCCCGTCCTCGGCGGCCTCGACGGCTTGCGCCGGCTTGCCGGCGATCTCAAGGCGAACGGCCTCGGGCTCATCCTCGATATCGTGCCGAACCATGTCGCCGCGAGCCTGGAAAACCCCTGGTGGCACAGTGTCCTCACCTGGGGCGCGGAAAGTCCGTTTTCCGGGCACTTCGATATCGACTGGTCGGAAAAGCTGGCCTTGCCCGTTCTCGACAGGGAATTCGCGGCGGAAGCCGCCGAAGGCGGGATCCGCCTCGCACTGGACCCGGAGCGGGACGTCCTGGCGCTGTGCCATCGCGGCGCCTTCTATCCCCTGCATCCCGAGACGTGCCGGCAGGCTCTCGAAACGCATGAGGATCTTCTGCTGATCGCCGCCCCCACGGCGGCTTTCGAGGGCGCGCCCACCCCTAGCGGCCCGCTCGCCCGCGTGGACGAGCAGGAGATCGTCGCAAGGATGCTGGCCGAGATCTCGCGTGACCCGCGACGGATCGCGGCCATCCACGAGGCGCAGCCATGGCGGCTGGTGGAACGAAAGGCGGCCCGTCCGCCCGCCGGTTACCGGCGTCTTGCCGGCTCCGCCGACCTTGTCGGGCTGCGCCTCGACGATGCCAGGGTGTTCGACGACAGCCACCGGCTGATCGTGGACCTCGTGCGCGAAGGCACGGTGGACGGGCTGGCCATCCTCAACATCGACGGGTTCGCCGATCCGCGCGCCTATCTGGAACGGCTGCGTGCTGCCGTCGGTCCCGCCTATCTGATCGTCGACAAGCGCCTTTCGGGCAGCGAGCGGCTGGCGGCGGAATGGCCGGTCCACGGCACGACGGGCGGCGAGATCGTCGATGCCCTCGCCGGCATGCTGGCCGGCGGCGGCCCGCGGGCGGAAACGATGCGGGAAGCCTGCAAACGGCACATCCTCATGACGGAGCTCGAAAGCGAGACCGCGCAACTGACGCTGCTGGCCAAGGCCCTCGCCGACCGGTCCGATGCCGATCTCTCCCGCAGTTCGCTCACCGAGGCGATCCGCGCGATGATCATCGCCCTGCCCGTCGCGCGGACCTATGCGACAGCCACCCATGTCAGCGAACATGACCGTGCGATCATCGCGACGGCCCGGCAGCAGGCGCAGGAGGGCAACCGGCCGGAAGTCCGCGAGGCGATCGATTTCGTCTGGGAATTGCTGGCCGACGACAGGGTCCCGCGCACCCTTGCCGGCTGCGCCGAATTCCGCGCCCGCTTCCAGCAATTGAGCGGCTGCGTCGCGGCCAGGGTGCCGGACGATGCGCTTCTGCCCCACGACGCCGAGCCCAGCCTGCCGGACGGCCCCGCGACATTCCACGCGTCGATGCGGGCGCGGGCGGAAGCCATGCCGCACGGCCTGTCGGCGATAGCCCCGTTCGGCGCGGCCTGCGGCGGCGATACCCGGGCCCGGCTCCATGCCCTCGCCGAGGCACCGGACCTCTGGCACAGCGCGACGGGACGCTGGTCCGCTCTTAGCGCCGGCATGATCGGCGATCCTGCCGGCCGGCTCGCACCGCAGCCCGATATGGAGCGGCTTCTATACAACGCCATCGCCGCCATCTGGCCGATCGCAGGCCTTCAGGACAGCGCGGCGATGCGGTCGCTTGCCGCCGACCTCAAGGCGCTCATCGGGCGCGAAGGCTGGACCGGCGCCTGCTGCGACGCGCCGGATGCCGGCCCGGCGCCGGCCCTTGCCGGCATCGTCGAGGCCCTGTTCGGCAACGACGCCTTCCTGCGCGACCTCGACGCGACACTACCGCCCTTCATCGATGCCGGCCTGATGAACGCCCTCGCGCAAACCCTGATCAAGCTGACCATGCCGGGCGTCCCGAACATCCGGCAGGGCAGCGAACACGGCGACTTCTCCCTCAGGCGCGCCGGTCGCCGGACGGTCATGCCGCCCTCCCGCGTCCAGCCGGAAAAGCCGCCAGCGACACGCGCCGGTTTCGCCTCCTACAAGCAATGGATGGTGGCGACCGTCCTTGCCACGCGGGCGAAGGATCCGGAGGGTCCCTTCGCCGGGCCCTATCTTCCACTCGGTGTTTCGAACGGCGGCGCACAGGCCCTCGCCTTCCTGCGCGGCGCACCGCAGGCCTTCGCGATCACCGTGGCGCCGCGCCACACCTTCGGCAAGACGCAGCCCGGCGCCCTCCACCTGACGGAGGACGCCATGCGCGGCGTTTCCATCACGATTCCCGACCACTTCCACGGACGTGCGGTGCGGTCCGTACTCGACGACCGCCGTCTGGTGCTCGGCGGCGACATGCCGCTGACCGAGGCCCTTGCGGGCGAACCGGTCGCGCTCTTCACCAGCGCATAGGCCGATTGCGGCGCGCGCAGGCTATCGGATCTCCCGGGCCAGGGACTGCAGCCGCGTGAAGGCATCGTAGCGCCGGGCATGCAGGGCGGCGACATCGGCGCCGGCCGGCTGGTAGGCGCGGTCGGTCGCCGAAAGGGCCGCCATCGCCGCGCGCATATCCGGGAAGGCGCCGGCGGCCACGCTGCCGAGGATGGCCGCGCCGAGCAGCACCGGTTCTTCCGCCCGCGTCGCGATGAGGGTCTTGCCGGTCGCATCGCAAAGGAGCTGGCGGACGAGGTCGAGCTGGCCCGCGCCGCCGCTGATGACGATCCTGTCGATCGGCGCGCCGGCGACCGCCTGCGCGTCGATGATCTGGCGCAGGCCGTAGCCGATGCCGCAGAGCCCGGCGACATAGAGCGACACGAGATCGGCGAGGTCGCGCTCCATGCCGAGGCCGACGATCGCCGCGCGCGCATGCGGATCGGCAAAGGGCGCGCGGTTGCCGAGAAATTCGGGCACGACATGCAGGCCCTCCGCCAGCCTCGCGACAGCCGAAAGCGTCGGCGCCTTCTCTACCGCGAGCCCCGCCAGGAACACGGGCAGGGAAAGGCCCTTCGCCTTCGCCAGCGCCGCGGCCTCCCCGGCCGCCGGATGGTAGGACAGGAGCTGCTCGATGGCCGCGCCGGCCGCCGATTGCCCGCCTTCGTTCAGCCACATGCCGGGCACCATGGCGGAATAGTACGGCCCCCAGACGCCCGGCACGAAGACCGGTTCGCGGGTCGAGGTCATGGTGCAGGAGGACGTGCCGAAAACATAGCCGAGATTGTTCTCCGGCAGCCCCTCGACCCCCACCGTGCCGATACCGCCCGCATGGGCATCGATCATGCCGGCGCCGACCGGCGTGCCGGCAGGAAGGCCGAGTTCCGCCGCCGCCCGCGCCGTCAGGCCGCTGCCGAGCGGCGTGCCCGGCTCGACGACGCGCCGGCCGATGCGGGCGAAATCCTCGTCCGCGAGCACACCGAGGCCGATGCCACGGAAATAGCCCGGATCCCAGCGCTTCTCATGCGCAAGATAGGTCCATTTGCAGGTGACGGTGCAGGTGGAGCGGGCAAGGTCGTCCGTCGCCCGCCAGGTCAGGAAATCCGCAAGATCGAAGAACTGCCAGGCGGCGTCGAAGACCTGCGGGCGGTTCTCCCGGAGCCAGAGCAATTTGGGCGTCTCCATCTCCGGGGAGATGATGCCGCCGACATAGCGCAGCACGTCGTGGCCCATGGCGTTGATGCGCTCGACCTGGTCGACCGAGCGGTGATCCATCCAGACGATGATGTCGCGCTCGGGATCCTCCGAGGGACCGACGGGAAGCGGCTTGCCCCCTTCTCCGAGCACGACGAGGGAGCAGGTCGCGTCGAAGCCGAGGCTTGCGACCTGCTCGGGCGCGACACCCGCGCCGGCGACGGCTTCGCGCACCGAGGCGCAGACCGCGGCCCAGATCTCCGTGCTCGACTGCTCGACCATCGCGCCCGGGCCGCGGAACAGCGAAATGTCGCGCTTGCCCGAGGCCAGCATGCGGCCGGTCATGTCGAAGAGGCCGGCTCGGGCGCTTCCCGTGCCGACATCGACGCCGACGAGGTAGCGTTCGCCGCCCGCGGGGCGTGCGGAGGAAGGAGTGCTCATGGGTCTACCGCCTGCATTCGGAACGTTCTTCGGGCAGGCGGCCTCATGCCGCCCGCCGGCTTTCTTCAGAGATCGACGCTGTTTGGCAGGATCACCAGGTCGCGGATCGTGACGTTGCGCGGCCGGGACAGCATGAAGAGCACGGCGTCGGCCACTTCCTTCGGCTGCATCAGGCTGCCGTTGGCAAGCGCCTCGTCCATCTTCTCCTTCGGCCAGTCGTCGAGCAGCGCCGTGACGACCGGGCCGGGCAGAACGGCGCCGACGCGCACGCCGTGCTGCGCCACCTGCCGGCGTGTCGAATGCACGAAGGCCTGGACCGCGAATTTGGATGCCGTGTAGATCGGCTCCCAGACCACAGGCACGACACCGGCAATCGAGCTGGTGAACAGGATGTCGCCTGACTTCTGCGCGATCATGTGCGGCAGAACCGCGTGCACCGAGCGGAAGGCCGCGTTGATGTTGAGGTTGAGCATGCGATCCCAGGC
>CAMLOC010000075.1 GCA_946481465.1 uncultured Shinella sp.
CCTGCGGCAAAAACGCCCGGCACGTCCGTCGCCGTGGAATCGGGCGCTGTCCACAGATAGCCGTTCGGCTTCTGGCGCAGCTTGCCCTTGAAAAGCTCGACCGCCGGCGCATGGCCGATCGCCACGAACACGCCGTCCGTCACCATGTCGCGCGTTTCGCCGGTCTTGACGTTACGCAGCTTCGCGCCGTTGACGGAGGCCGGCATCGGGGGCTTGGGATCGGCGCCGAGATATTCGACGACCTCGTGGTCCCAGATGATCTTGACATTCTCCTTGGCGAACAGCCGCTCCTGGAGGATTTTTTCCGCGCGGAAACTGTCGCGGCGGTGCACGACCGTCACGGTCTTGGCGAGGTTGGAGAGGTAAAGCGCCTCTTCCA
The DNA here is from genome assembly GCA_946481465.1 of uncultured Shinella sp. The sequence goes on from CAMLOC010000075.1 coordinate 380, forward strand.
CGGCCGAATTGCCGCCGCCGACCACGATGACGTCCTTGTTGCGATAGAAGAAGCCGTCGCAGGTGGCGCAGGCCGACACGCCGAAGCCCATGAACTTGTGCTCGGTGTCGATGCCGAGCCACTTGGCCTTGGCGCCCGTGGCGATGATCAGCGCGTCGGCGGTCCATTCGGTGCCGCTGTCGGTGGAGATGCGGAAGGGGCGCACGTCGAGGTCGACGTTCGTCACGAGGTCGTTGACGATCTCGGCGCCGACATGCTGCGCCTGCTTGAGCATCTGCTCCATCATCCACGGGCCCTGCACCGGATCGGCATAGCCCGGATAGTTCTCCACATCCGTGGTGATCATCAGCTGGCCGCCCTGTTCCATGCCGGCGATCAGCACCGGCTCCAGCATGGCGCGGGCGGTGTAGATGGCGGCGGTGTAGCCTGCGGGGCCGGAGCCGATGATCAGCACCTTGACGTGGCGGGTGGACATGGTCGTTCCTTCCGGGGTTTTCGCCCCAATGGGCCGGTTCCCGCGCGAAGCGCGCGCAAGGGGCCGGCCGGCGTGTCGTTGTTCGACCTTCATTTATGAAGGGAGCGCCGCGAGTTTCAAGAGCGTGTGGCGCTTTGCCAACAGACAAGCGATGGCGCGTGACATATTTGTGCCGCTTGCGGTAACAATGTTGCGCTGATGCGGCGATTCGGGTCACTTCCGGTCGCCATCCTGAAAGGTTCCGATAATTCCCATGTTCCGTGCAGAACTCGACGCCATCGACATCCGTATCCTGAAGGAGCTTCAGGCCGATGGCCGGATGACCAATGTGGAGCTTGCCGCGCGCGCCGGCATCTCCGCGCCGCCGTGCCTGCGCCGCGTGCGCAAGCTGGAGGAGGCGGGCATCATCGAGGGCTATACCGCGATGCTGAACGCGCCGGCGCTCGGCTACGATCTCGTCGCCTTCTGCATGGTCGGGCTCAAGCACCAGTCGGAGGCGAACCTCAAGGCCTTCGCGGCCGCCACGGGCGAATGGCCGATGGTGCGTCAGGCCTGGATGGTCTCCGGCGACAGCGATTTCCTGCTGCACTGCGTTGCGGAGAACCTGACGCGCTTCCAGGACTTCGTCATCGAGGAACTGACCGCCAATGCGCAGGTCGATACCGTGCGCACCATGCTGACGATCCGCCAGGTCAAGAAGGTCGGGCTGGTCGAGCTTTAGACAGTCTCCAGCGTTTCAGGATCTCCTCCGCCAGCCCCGGCGTCGAATTGACCGGGCTGCCGCGGCCGTGCGCGGGCGCGTCCGGGAACCGGCCGATGACGGCCTCGCTTGACAGGGCGGCGATCAGGCTGTCGATCTTCGGATGGCCGCCGGAGGGGTGGAAGAGCTGCACCGGCACGCCGAGCGCGGCCGCCTCGCCGATCATGTTGGTCGAATCGGCCGTGACGACGATCTCGTCGGCCCAGGCGAGATAGGCGAGCAACGGGTTCCTCCCCGCGCCGTCCCAAAGGTGCACGCCGGGGCGATTTGCGAGTCCCGCCAAGGCCTTGGCGAGCAGGGCTGGCGTGCGGCGCGAAGTCGTTATCATCAGCCCGCAGCCGTCTTCACATTTTGCTTTAAGGCCCTCAAGGAACCGGTCGATATCGGCCTCGGTGAAACGATGGTGCCGGCCGTTGCCGCCGACGAGCACGGCGACCCTCGGTGCGGGCAGGGGGGCGAGCACGTCCGCAAACGCGGCATGCGCCTCCGCCAGCCGCTCCGGCAGAAGGCGGTTGGGGGCAGTGATGACGACGAGGACGTTGCTGCCGCGCGGCGCGTCGTGCTGCTGCACGATGAGGAGGTCCGCGCCGTGCCGCCGGGTGCGGGGATCCTTGAAGAGCACGCAGAAGGTCGAGGGCGACAGCGCCTTCAGCCGGCGAAGATAGGGCACCGCCCGCCGGCCGGTGGCAAGGCAGATCTCCGGAAAGGGCGGGGCGAGCGGCGAGCCCGCCTTCGACGGCGCGTCCTTCGGGTCGACCGGCCCCCAGGGCATCAGCCAGGTGAAGGCCTGCCGCGGCGCCACATGCCGCAGGATGGGCTCTGCCCCCATGGCCTCCGCAAGGCCGATCAGCGGCTGCTCGTCGCCGGCCTTGCCGTCGGTCAGGACCCAGACGACGGGAGGGGCGCCCGTCGCCATCTCAGCGCCGCGGCTCCGCCATCAGCCGTTCATAGGCGGAAAACTCCTTCTCCAGCATCTGTCGGGTGGTGAAGTTGGCCAGCACATGCGCCCGGCCGTTCGCGCCCATGGCCTTCAGGCGCTCCGGGTCGGAAAGCGCGTCTTCCAGCGCGGCGGCAAGGGCCGTTGCGTCGCCGGGCGGCACGAGCCAGCCGGTGACGCCGGGCAGCACCGTCTCGCGGCTGCCGCCGTGATCGGTGGCGATGACGGGCGTGCCCATCGCCTGCGCCTCGATTGCGGCGCGGCCGAAGGCTTCGGGATCCGTCGAGGCGGAAACGGCAAGGTCCGCGGCTGCGAGAACGGCGGGAATATCCCGCCGGCTGCCGGTGAAGGTGACGCGGCCGTCGAGGCCGAGGCGCGCCATGTCGCGCTGAAGCTCGGCGACCAGCGCCTCCGAGCCGCCGCCGACGAAGGCGAGGCGAAGATCGGGACGGTCGAGCCGGGCGGCGGCCTCCAGCAGCACGGCATGGCCCTTCCACCGCGTGACGCGGCCGACCATCACCACCAGCGGGCCGTGTTCCGTGGCGCCGAGCTCGTCGCGCAGGACGGCCCGCGTTTCGGCCGGAATGGCTGCGGGATCGAAGAGGCCGGGCTCGACGCCGCGCGGGGCGACGACCACGCGGGCCGGCGGAAAGCCGTAGACCTTCGTGATGTGGTCGCGAATGAACTGCGAGTTGGCGATGACCAGCGGCACGCGCAGCATGGCGCTGTTGTAGAAACGCTTCAGGGCGTTGCCGTGGCTGTAGACGCCGTGGAAGGTCGTGACGAACCGCACGGGTCGCCGCGCCAGACGGCAGGCGAGGAGGCCGACCCAGGCCGGCACACGGCTGCGGGCGTGGATGATGTCGATGCTCTCGGCATCGACCAGCCGCGCGACGGCCCGCGCGGCGGAAACGGCGGAAAAGGGCGATTTCTTCCCGACCGGCAGCGTGATGTGCCGGGCGCCCGCCGCCTCGGCGGCGGCGACGAGCGGGCCACCCGCGCTGGCGATCCAGTTCGGCAGGCCGCGTTCGCCGAGATGGCCGGCCATTTCCACGGCGCTGCGCTCCACGCCGCCGTCGCCGAGGGCGGGCAGGAGCTGGAGGACGCGGGGTCCGGCGGCCGTCTTTCCCGCCTGCGGAGGCGTCAGGAAATCCGCGATCTTGTGCTGCCAGGTCTGTTCGCGGGCATGGCGGGCGGCGTTTTCGCCGAGCCGCAGCCGGAGGTCGCGCTCCCCGAGAAGCCTGTCCAGCGCCGCCGTCACGGAGGCGGGATCGGCGCCGTCGCATAGAAGCCCCGTCTTGCCGTCGAGCACGGCGTCCGCCGCGCCGCCCTCGCGGCCGGCAAGGCCGGGCACGCCGTACCAGGCGGCCTCCAGATAGACGAGGCCGAAGCCCTCGACGGAGTTGCCCTCGCGCCGCGCCGGCATGGCGAAGACGTCGGCAAGCGCCAGAATGGCCGCCTTCTCGGCATCCAGCACGCGGCCGTGGAAGATCACCCTTTCGGCGAGGCCGGCGTCTTTTGCCAGGCTTTCGAGCCGGGCGCGGTCAGCGCCGTCGCCGGCGACGTGCAGCGTCAGGCCGGGATAGGCCGGGTGCAGCGCCGCGACGGCCTCGATCAGCCGGTCGACGCCCTTGCGCGGCTCCAGCCGGCAGAGCGTCACGACATGCGGTCCGTCGCCATGGCTCGCCCGCAGTGCCGCCAGCTGGCCGGGATCGGCGGCGGCCTGCGCCGGCACGGTGGGGGTGACGGTGCGCAGCCGGCCGGCCGCCACATAGGGCGCGGCAAGGCCGGCGGTGAAGCCGGAATTGGCGATGACGTCCTGGGCTTTGGCCATCGCTGCGCGAATGCGCTGCGCCTTGCGCGGCGTGGGGGCGGCGGGAAACTCCATGCCATGGGCAAGCACGGTGACCGGGACGGTGTCCACGCCGAGGTTCTCGACGCTCTTCCAGGTGTCGGCGATGATCCGGTCGAACGCGCCGGAGCGCGCGAGGCGGGCCGCTTCCCGCGCCTTCAGCCGGCGCCGCAGCGGCTTCCAGCCGGAGAAACGCGTGATGCGGTAGGGGCGGTCTTTGTCGCCGGCGTCGGGCGCGCCGTCGGCCAGCACGGTGACGGCATGGCCGGCCTCCTGCAAGGCCAGCGCCATCGAGCCCATCATGTTCTCGATCCCGCCGACGACGGGGGGGAAGCATTGCGTGAGGATGAGGATGTTCATGGGATGCAGGGGCTCGAAAATGCGGCAGGGTCGCGGAACTCCTATCACCGCCGGCCGATATGGTCTATGGAGGCGCCGGCGCCCGATTGGCGCCTTCCAGTGGAGATGATGCGGATGCAGACGATCGTATGCATGAAATGGGGCACGCGCTATCCGGCGGACTATGTCAACCGTTTGTGGTCCATGATCAAGCGCAACACGGTTCGCCCGACGCGGCTCGTCTGCTTCACGGAGGATGCCGAGGGCATCGATCCCGCGGTCGCCGTCTTCCCGCTGCCGCCGATCACCATTCCCGAGCGGGTCGCCTGGAAGCCCTGGCGCAAGATCTCGCTGTTCCAGGCGCCGCTGGCCGATCTCGAGGGCGATGTGCTGTTCGTCGATCTCGATGTGGTCATCACCGGGCCGCTCGACGATTTCTTCGATTATGCGCCGGGTAAGTTCTGCATCGCCGAGAACTGGACGCAGCCCGGCCAGGGCATCGGCAACACCTCGGTCTATCGCTGGACGGTCGGCACCAATACGCACATCTACGACGATTTCATCCGCGACCCGGATGCCAAGGTAAACAAGCACACGATCTCGCAGCGCTATGTTTCCGCCGCCGTCGACAACATGACCTACTGGCCGGCGGAATGGTGCGTCAGCTTCAAGCACACGCTGCTGCCGCGCTGGCCGCTGAACTTCTTCAAGGACGTGCCGCTGCCCTCCGGCACCCGCATCGTCGCCTTCACCGGCAAGCCCGATCCCGACGAGGCCGTGATCGGCCAGTGGCCGGTGAAGGCCTGGTGGAAGAAGGCCTACAAGCACGTCCGGCCGACGCGCTGGATCGACGAGAACTGGCGCTGAGGCGCGCCACGTCCCCGATTTCCTGATGCTGCGCCCCTCTATTGCTTGAGGGTCTCGAGATACCAGCGATAGGCGCGGTCGATGCCCTCGCGCAGCGCGGTGGCGGGCTTCCAGCCCATCGCCGCCAGCTTGGCGTTCGACATCAGCTTGCGCGGCGTGCCGTCCGGCTTCGAAGGGTCGGTGTCGATGCGGCCCGTAAAGCCGACGACCTCGGCGACGAGCCTCATCAGGTCGAGAATGGCAATATCCTCGCCCGAGCCGACATTGACGTGCTCGTAGTCCTCGTAGTGCTTGAGCAGGAAGACCAGCGCATCGGCGCAATCCTCGCTGAACAGGAATTCGCGGCGCGGCGAGCCGCTGCCCCAGATCGTCACATGGTCGAGGCCGGCAAGCTTCGCCTCATGCGCCTTGCGGATCAGCGCCGGCAGCACATGGCTGGTCTGAAGGTCGAAATTGTCGTTCGGGCCGTAGAGATTGGTCGGCATGGCCGAGATGAAGCGGGCGCCGTGCTGCTTCATATAGGCCTGGCAAAGCTTGATGCCGGCGATCTTGGCGATGGCGTACCATTCGTTGGTCGGCTCCAGCGCGCCCGTCAGCAGCGAGCTTTCTTCGATCGGCTGGTCGGCGAATTTCGGATAGATGCAGCTCGAACCGAGGAAGAGCAGTTTTTCGACGCCCGCCTCATGGGCGGATTTGATGACGTTCAGCTCCATCGTGAGGTTGCGCTGGAGGAACTCCACGGGCTCACGGTCATTGGCGAGAATGCCGCCGACCTTCGCTGCCGCCATCACCACGGCCTGCGGCCGCTCGGCCGTAAAGAAGCGCTCGACATCCGCCTGGCGCTCCAGGTTCACCGTATCGCGCGGGGCGGTCAGCACCGTGCAGTTCTCCGCCGCCAGACGCTTGACGACGGCGCTGCCGACCATGCCGCGATGACCGGCGACGAAGACGCGTTTTCCCTGAAGGTCGTACATTCAGAGGCGGCCCTTTTCCGAAAACTCTTTCCGCATGAGCTTCAGGTCCTCGCGCACCATTTCGCAGGCAAGCTCGCGCGCGCCCGTCTCATGGCGCCAGCCGAGCACCCGTTCGGCCTTCGAGGGGTCGCCGAGCAGGAGGTCGACCTCCGTCGGGCGGAAATAGCGCGGGTCGATGGAGACGAGCTGCCTGCCCGTCGCCGCGTCGAAACCCTTCTCCTCGACACCTTCGCCCTCCCAGCGGATGGTGATGCCGGCCTCGGCGAAGGACCATTCGGCGAACTGGCGCACGGTAGTCGTCTCGCCGGTCGCCAGCACGTAGTCGTCGGCTGCCGCCTGCTGCAGCATCAGCCACATGCCGCGCACATATTCCTTCGCATGGCCCCAGTCGCGCTTGGCGTCGAGATTGCCGAGGAAGAGCTGGTCCTGATGGCCGAGCGTGATGGTGGCCACCGCGCGGGTAATCTTGCGCGTCACGAAGGTCTCGCCGCGCAGCGGGCTTTCATGGTTGAAGAGGATGCCGTTCGAGGCGTGCATGCCATAGGCTTCGCGATAGTTGACGACGATCCAGTAGGCGTAGAGCTTCGCCGCCGCATAGGGCGAGCGGGGGTAGAAGGGCGTCGTCTCGCTCTGCGGCACTTCCTGCGCCTTGCCGTAGAGCTCGGACGTGGAGGCCTGGTAGAAGCGCGTCTTCTTTTCCAGGCCGAGGATGCGGATCGCCTCCAGCATGCGCAGCGTGCCGATGGCGTCGGCGTTCGCCGTATATTCCGGCGTCTCGAAGCTCACCTGCACATGGCTCTGGGCGGCGAGGTTGTAGATTTCGTCCGGCTGGGTCTGCTGCACGATGCGCACGAGGTTCGTCGCGTCCGTCATGTCGCCGTGGTGCAGGAAGAACCGCGGGTTTGGCTCGTGCGGGTCCTCGTAGATATGCTCGATGCGGCCCGTGTTGAAGGAGGAGGAGCGGCGCTTGATGCCGTGCACGGCATAGCCCTTGTCGAGCAGCAACTGCGCGAGATAGGCGCCGTCCTGGCCCGTCACGCCCGTTATCAAAGCCACCGGTTTCTTGGACACGTCTGTTCTCCAGGATGAATGCGGGTTTAGGGCGGCCTTGCCGGGATTGCTCAGCGCGTCAGCAGCCCCGCGATGCGGTTTTTCAGGTGAAGCGCTTCGCGGAAGGCGAAGTCGCCGGCCGTCAGCAGCGGATGGCCTTGCCGCGCGGCGCGCTGGCTTTTCAGCACGGCCGTGCCGTCGCCCTTCTGCCCGGTGCCGTTCTTCTCCACCACATCGGCGATCAGCGTGACGAGATTGTGATCTTCCAGCACACGCCGCCGTGCCTCGCGGATGGCGGGCAGGCGCTTTTCATATTCGTTGTTGTCGATCGCCTCGCGCATGATGCGATGGGCCTCGTCCGGCTTGCGGATATCGATGGCGATGAAGCTGTCGGCCGGAAAGTAGTCGGCGGCGTTCGGCGCGCCGAAATAGAACGGCAGCGACAGGCCGAGGAAGGGGTCGGCCAGCTTTTCCGTGAAATGGTGCGGGGCGAGGTGGTTCTCGATGGCGAGATGGTACTTGTAGGGATCGATCGCTTCCGCCTTGTCGTCCACCGGCGTGTGGCCGCGGCCGAAGACGTCGAGGTCCGGCATGCGGGCGGCCATGGCCTGGGTGAAATCGTAGCGCAGGCGATGCAGCGTATGGCCCTGCCGCTTGGTCGAGCAGACCGTGCCGAGCACTTTGGTCTTTTCGGGAAAATGGCCGGCGATCTCGTCGGCGGTCATCAGGCGGCGGCTGCCGTCGCCGTAGAACCAGCGCAGGCCCGCCTGGCTCCAGATGCGGCCGGGATGGCGGAGCGCGAAGGGCTCCTGGCTCGTCACCACATGGCCGAACTGCCGGGTGAAGGCGCGGCCGTAGACCTTTATGCCCGACGGCTCGGTGGTGAAGAGGATGGTGTTTTCCGGCGCGCAGGCAAGCGCCTCCACCCGCATCGAGCGCCGCTCGTCGCCCGCAGACGGCAGGTTCTCGTAGACCGCCAGCCAGTCGTAGTCGCGCGCCTCGGGATCGAAGGTGAAGACGAGATTGCGCGCGGCGGAAAAGCCGGACGGCACCTGCCGGGCGAGCGGGCTTATGCCATGGCTCCGGCCGATCCGGTCCATGACCTTGACCACCGTTGCGGCGGTGCCGTTCTTCTCTGTGGAAAGCATGGGGCTCCCTTGTCCGTCACCCCCAGGTGACGGCGAGGATCTCGTAGGCCTTGGAGCCGCCCGGCGCGTTCACTTCGATCGAATCGCCGACTTCCTTGCCGATCAGCGCGCGGGCGATCGGCGAGGAGATGGAGATGCGGCCCTGCTTCACGTCGGCTTCCTGGTCGCCGACGATCTGGTAGACCTTCTCTTCCTCGGTGTCCTCGTCGACGAGCTTCACCTTGGCGCCGAACTTGATCTTGGAGCCCGACATCTTCGAAAGGTCGATGACCTCGGCGCGTGCGACGAAGTCTTCCAGTTCCGTGATGCGGCCCTCGTTGTGGCTCTGGGCCTCCTTGGCGGCGTGGTACTCGGCGTTTTCCGACAGGTCGCCATGGGCGCGCGCCTCGGCAATCGCTTCGATGATTCGCGGACGCTCTTCCTGCTGGCGCCAGCGCAGTTCTTCCTGCAGCTTGACGAAACCGCCCTGAGTCATCGGCACCTTTTCAACCATTTTATCCCGTCCTTCAGCCCGCGCCGCCCAGGCTCCCGCCTGCGCGAACGCAAAAGAAAACGGTCTCCGGAGAAGATTCCCCGGAACCGTCGAAAGCATTTGAACGCGCCTTATAGCAGATTGCGCCGTTCGAAAGCCAGTTTTTTCGCCGCAGGGAGGCCGGTGCCCACAATTGGTCGAGCAAACATCCGTTGCAGGCGTGCCGTCGATCTCTCGGATGGCGTGTGGTCCCGCGGAGGGGAGAGGATGCGGAAAACAAAAGCCGGGCGACGGGCGCCCGGCTTCCGTGATCCTGTGGAGAAAGGGTCTTTCTCAGAAATAGGCCTGCAGTGGCCGTACTTCCAGCTGGCCCTGCTTCAGGGCCTTGATCGCCTGGGCGGCGGCTTCGGCG
>CAMLOC010000076.1 GCA_946481465.1 uncultured Shinella sp.
TTGCCGATCTTCGTCTCTTCCTGGCCATCATCGATGCCGGCAGCATCACGCATGGCGCCCTTGCCGCGAACCTCTCGGTCGCGGCGGCGAGCGAGCGGCTGCGCGACATGGAGGCCTCGGGCGGCGTGCGGCTTCTCGAGCGCGGCCGCCGCGGCGTGACGCCGACCCGCGCCGGGGAGACGCTGGCCCACCATGCCCGCCTCGTGCTGCACCAGGTCGGCACCATGCATGCGGACATGTCCGAGCATGCGCGCGGGCTGCGGCCGACGATCCGGGTCCTCGCCAACACGGCGGCGCTCACCGAGTTCCTGCCCGAACGCCTCGCCCCGTGGCTTGCGGCCCATCCCCGGGTGGATATCGACCTCTCCGAACGGCCGAGCCGCGACACCGTGGTTGCGGTGGCGCGCGGGCTGGCCGAGATCGGCATCGTCTCCGACGCCGTCGATGCCGGCGCGCTTGCGACCTTCCCCTTTGCGGTGGACCGCCTCGTCGCGGTGCTGCCGCAGGATCATCCGCTGGCGAAGCACCGGCAGATCGCCTTCCCGGACCTGTTCGGCGAAGATCACATCGGCTTTGCCGGCGCGCTGCAGGACCATATCGACCAGCAGGCCTTGAGGATCGGGCAGAGGCTTCGCGCGCGCATCCGCCTGCGGACCTTCGAGGGGATCTGCCGTCTCGTGGCCGCCGGCGTCGGCGTCGGCATCCTTCCGCAGGTGGCGGCGCGGCGCTGCCGGCGCAGCCTGCCCATCCGCTGCGTGCCGCTGAGCGCGCCCTGGGCGACACGCCGCCTGCTGCTGTGCGTTCACCCGTCGCGGCCGCTCGATCCCGCCGCCCGCCAGCTTCTCGAACATCTGAAGGCCCGGTAGAGCCGGCCGGAGCCCGAACGCTGGACAAGCAGGATGTAACGCTATAACAAAACTGCGTTACGTTATTACATTAACAGGAGACATCATGCCCCGCTCCGGCTCCGGCGCCCTTCTCGCCACCACCATCCTTGCAACCCTCGCCCTTCCCGTCGCCGTCCATGCGGACGAGGCGCAGCACGAGACCTGGCGCCTGTTCGTCGCCGATCACACGCAGCCCGTGGTCCGCGCCATCGATCTTGGCACGGGCCGGGAAATCGGCCGCTTCGACCTGAAGGGCTATGCGGCCCTTTCCCTCAGCGAGACGGGCCGCACCGTCTTCGCCGTCCAGGGCGACCAGAACGTTATCCATGCGATCGACACCGGCATTGCGCTGTCGGACCACGGCGAGCACCGCGATCTCGAGGTCAGCGAGCCGAAGCTCCTTCCCGTGGCGATCAGCGGCGAGAAGCCCGGCCATGTGGTGGCCCATGGCGATGATATCGCGATCTTCCACGACCGCGGCGGCAGGTTCGATCTCGCTGCGGAAAGCGCGCTGCTGGAGGGCAAGGCGGAGCTGAAGCCCTATGACACGACAGCAGCGCATCACGGCGTCGCCGTGCCGATGGGCAACCACCTGCTCGTTTCCGTGCCGAACATGGAAGCGGCGGTGAAGGAGGGCGAACTGCCGCCGCGCCTCGGCCTGCGCGTGCTGGACAGGAACGGCAACCAGGTGGGCGACGTCGCCACCTGCACGGGGCTGCACGGCGAGGCGACCTCGGCGCGCCTGGTGGCGTTCGGCTGCGCGGAGGGCGTGCTCGTCGCCCGCCCGGGCGGCATGGACGGCCCGAAGCTCGACATGCTCGCCTATGGCGACGGGCTGCCGGAAGGCAAGGTCTCCACCCTGCTCGGCGGCACGTCCATGCAGTTCTTCCTGGGCAACTACGGCGAGGACAAGGTCGTGCTCATCGAGCCCGACGCCGAGGAACCCTACCGCCTGGTCGAGCTGCCGCTGCGGCGCGTCGATTTCGTCCTCGATCCCGCCCGGCCGCGCAACGGCTATATCCTGACGGAAGACGGCAAGCTCCATCTCCTGGACGTCGTGGACGGCGCGATCACCAGGTCCGGGACCGTCACCGAACCCTACAGCAAGGACGGGCACTGGCGCGACCCGCGTCCGCGCCTGGCGGTTGCCGGCGATCACATCGCCGTCACCGACCCGCGCAAGGGCCTCGTGCGTCTCGTCGACCCGCAGACGCTGAAGGAGACCCGCACCATCGCCGTCGAGGGCCAGCCCTTCGCCATCGTCGCGGCCGGCGGATCGGGCGCCAGCCACTGAAGCCGTCGCGCCAGGGGATTGCCGGCGCGCCGCCGGCATCCCGCTCTCCCGGCTGCCGCAACGCCGGGAAGGATCAGGAGGGGCGGCCGCGGTGCCCCGAAACCTCCGCTCCCGCGCCGGCGGGCAGCGCGAGGAAGCGCAGGGCCGAGACGAGGCCGATGGCGGCGATGACGAGGAAGGCGGCACGGATATCCATCAGCATGCCGCCGCCGGCCGTTTCGGGCAAGAGGACGGCGGAGAAGCGGATGACGGCGGCGGCCACGGCGACGCCGAGAAGCTGGGCGAGCTGCTGCAGCATGGCCGAGATCGTCGTCGCCGCGCCGCGCTGGGCGGGCGTCACGTCGGCAAAGGCGATCGTCGTCAGCGCGGTGAACTGCATCGAGCGGGACAATCCGCAGGCGATCAGCAGCGCAAAGAGCAGGAGACGCGGCGTATCGTTGTCGACGAAGGCGAAGGCGCCGATCGTCAGCGCGGCGACAAGGCCGTTGACGATCAGCAGCGTGCGGAAGCCGAAAAGGCGCAGCGCCGGCGTCGTCACGCTCTTCATCAGCAGGTTGCCGAGGAAATAGACGAGCACGAGCGAGCCGGTCTCGACGGCATCGAGGCCGAGGCCGACCTGGAAGAGGAGCGGCAGCAGGAACGGCGTGGCATTGACGGCAAGCCGGCCGGCGGTGCCCGCCGAGAGCGTCGCGAAGGCGAAGGTCGGCACCTTGAGCACCGCCATGTCGAGCAGGGCATGCGGCGCGCGACGCAGATGGCGGACGGCGACCCAGCCGACGGCAAGGCCGAGGGCGAGGACGGCGAGCGTGCCGGCACCGCCCGTCGGCGCGCTGGAGAGTTCCAGCCCGGCAAGCGTCAGGGCGAGCGCGCTTCCCGTCAGCAGGAAGCCTTTCAGGTCGAAGGGGCGCGCGCCCTCGGCCGGCGCCTTCGGCACGAAGAACAGGACGAGCAGCACGCCGACGAGGCCGAGCGGCAGGTTGATGAAGAAGTTCCATTGCCAGCCGGCATGGGTGGTGACCCAGGCGCCGATCAGCGGCCCCACCACCGGCGCGATCAGCGCCGGCCAGGTGATGGTGGCGATCGCCCGCACCAGCTCCGCCTTCGGCGCGCCGCGCAGCACGAGCTGGCGCCCGACGGGCGTCATCAGCGCGGCGGAAGCGCCCTGGAAGAGCCGCGCCGCGGTGAACTCGGCAAGCGAGCCGGAAAAGCCGCAGGCGACGGAGGACAGCGTGAAGAGCACGATCGCCGTCAGGAAGACCGCGCGGGCGCCGAAGCGGTCGGCCAGCCAGCCGGCCGGCGGAATGAACACGGCCATGGCGAGCAGATAGGCCGTGAAGCCGATGTTGAGCGCCACGACATCCGTCGAGAAGGCCTGCGCCATCGCCGGCAGCGAGGTCGCGATGATCGTGCTGTCCAGCATCTGCATGAAGAAGGCCACGGCAACGACGGCCGGCACGATGCGGGTGCGGTGGAGCGGGATGGGGGCAGAGGAAATGGAAGACATCGCTATCGCAAAACGGGCGACGGCGTTCGAACGCCGCCGTCCGGTCTTATAGAGCAAATCCGGAGAAATCGGAAAGGCCGAACATCAGTTGCTGGCGCTCACCCGCTTGACGGCCGCGTCGTAGAAGGAGCGGTCGATCCAGGTGTCGTAGTTCACCTTGCCCTTCAGCAGGCCGGCATCGGCCATGAAGGCCTCCTCGCCCTGAAGCGCACGCACCGCCTCGTCGGTCACCTGCGGATCCTGGAAGAACTTGCCGTCCGGATAGGTCGCGCGCACCGCATTGTCGCTGTTGCCGGTCTCCTTGACGAAGATCGCGATCGTTTCCTCCGGGTTCGCATCGGCCCAGCGCGCCGCCGCGATATCGACGGCCAGAAGGCGCGTCACGATGTCGGGATATTTGCGGGCGAAATCGCCGTTGACGCTGAGGAGATGCGGCACGGCCCATTCCGGCTTGCCGGAAACGCCGGCATCGAAGATCACCCGGGCGGCGCCTTCCTCGACCAGCTTCTGCACGGGGCCGGTGCTTTCCACCACCGCGTCGACATCGCCGCGCGACAGGGCCGGCCCGGAGCTCTCGATGCCGAGATTGAGGCTCTCGACATCGGTGATCGAGAGGCCCGCCGTCTTCAGCGCCTTGGCGAAGGTCGAGTGGCGCACCGTGCCGGCGAGATAGGCGACCTTCTTGCCCTTGAGGTCCTCGATCTTCTGGATCGGCGAATCCGGCTTCACGACGATCTGCGTCTCGTTGGAGCGGTTCCAGCTCGACAGGCCGATCAGCTTCACGTCGGCGCCGGTGGCCGCAAGGCGCAGCGACGGGTTGTTGCCGATATAGGTGAAGTCGATGGCGCCGGAGCCGAGGGCGACGGTCGCCGCCGAGCCGCCGTCGAAGGTGGTCAGCTCGATCTTGATGCCGTCCTTGGCGAACTCGTCCTCCAGCAGCTTCCTGTTGCGGTAGAGGATGAATTTCAGGTGGCCCGGCGCCGTGGAGCCGATGCGGATGACGTCCGGCTTCGCCTCATCGGCAAAGGCCGGCGCAAGGCCCGGGACGGGCAGGATCGACAGCGCGAGCGCGATTTTCAGGAAGGTCCGGCGGAGCGGAAACGGTGTCATGGATAGATCCTTTCGGGAGAGATCGGTGGTTGGGAGGACAATAGGATCGGGGGAGATCGGGGGGATCGGGGTCAGTTCGGGCCGCTTTCGCCGCTGCCGCGCCAGTGCGTCGCGCGCCGTTCGCCGGCCACGAGCAGGTAGTTGAGCAGGAGGCCGATGATCGTCAGCGTCAGGATGCCGGCATACATGCGGTCGGTTTCCAGCATCAGCGACGCGTTCTGGATGAGGTAGCCGATGCCGGACTGGGCGGCGAGCATCTCGGCGGCGATCACCGAGAACAGCGAGGTCTTCACCCCGAGCCGGGCGCCGGCGACGATCGAGGGGATGGCGGAAGGGAAGATCACCTTCTTGAAGAGGTCCCAGTCCGAGGTGCCCATGGAGCGCGCCGCCTTGACGAGCAGCGGATCGACGGACTTCACCCCGACGATCGTGTTGATCAGCAGGAAGAACACGGCGGCGTAGAAGGTGATGGCGATCTTCGAGGCCTCGCCGATGCCGAGGACGAGAATGAAGACCGGCAACAGCGCGAATTGCGAGGTGTTGCGCAGCGTCTGGACGAGGAAGTCGGAGGCCTTCTCGAACAGCGAATAGCGGCCCATCAGGAAGCCGAGCGGCACGGCGGTGACGAGGGCAAGCAGGAAGCCGATCGCGGCGCGCTGCAGGCTGATGCCGATATGGTCGGCAAGCTGGCCGGAGACGATCATCTCCCAGAGAACCGCAAGCACCTGGCTCAGCGGCGGGAAGAACAGCGCGTTGATCCAGCCGGCGCGCGGCGCGATCTCCCAGAGGAGCGCGAAGGCGACGAGCGCCGGCAGGCCGAGCGTGACGGTCGAGACGGCCTCGCCGAAAGCGCTCGGCGCCCTGGACGGGGCACGCTTGCGGCGCAGCGAAAGGGTGTTGCGGAGCGGCAGGTTGCGGTCGGCGATGAGGCTCATCTCATCCTCCCTCAATTGGCGTAGGTGGAAGCAAGGGTCCAGTCGCGCTGGGCCTTGCCGACTTCGTCGCGCAGGCTTTCCCAGACGCGGCCGCGATAGGCGTTGAAGGCCTCGCTGTTGCGGATATCGAGATCGCGCGGGCGCGGCAGGTCGATGTCGACGATCTCCTTCACGCTCGCCGGCCGGGCGGTCATCACCACGACGCGGTCGGCAAGGTAGATCGCCTCATCGATCGAATGGGTGACGAAGACCACCGTCGTCTTGATCTGCTCCCAGATGCGCAGGAGCTCGCTCTGCAGGATGTCGCGCGTCTGCGCGTCGAGCGCGGCAAAGGGCTCGTCCATCAAGAGGACCTGCGGATCCGTGGAAAGCGCCCGGGCGATCGCCACGCGCTGCTGCATGCCGCCCGAAAGCTGCGAGGGAAAACGATCCTCGAAGCCCTTCAGGCCGAAGAGGTGCAGGAAATCCTTCGCCCGCTCGCGCCGCTCGGCCGCGGGAACGCCGCGCACCTCCAGCGCATATTCGACATTCTGCAGGGCGGTGCGCCAGGGGAAGAGCGCATATTGCTGGAAGACATAGGCCGTGCGGGGGTGGGGCTTCACGACCTCGATGCCGTCGATGCGGGCGACGCCCGACGTCGCCTCGGTCAGTCCGGCGATCACGTCGAGCAGCACCGACTTGCCGCTGCCCGACGGGCCGACCAGCGTGATGAACTCGCCGCTGTCGATGGTGAGGTCGACGCCGTCCAGCACCGCGATGCGGCTGGACGTGACGCCGTCGACGGTCACGGTCTGGCCGGGCTTCAGGTTGAAAGACTTGCGCACGGCGCTGACGGCGATGCGTTCCATGAGTATCTCCTTTTCAGACCTGCGCCACGCGGATGTGGCGGGTCGGGTCGTTCCTCGTTCCCCCGGCGCGGCCGCGGTTCCAGCCGAGCGCGCGGGCATAGGCGCCGAAGAGGCCGCGTTCGAGGACCTCGGGCTCGGCAATGCCGGTCGGGCCGTCGGCCTGCTCGGCGACGTAGAGCGCATCGGTCGGGCAGTAGATCTCGCAGAGGAAGCAGGTCTGGCAGTCGTCCTGCCGGGCGATGACGGGAAGCCCCGTCTCGTCCCGGTCGAAGACGAAGGCCGGGCAGATGCGCTCGCAGATATCGCAGCGGATGCAGCGGTCGGCGGAAACGACTTCGATCATCGCTCAGCCCTCCTGCACCGTTTCGAGGGCAAGGCTCTCGCGCACCGCCGTCACCCGGTCGAGGCCGGAGACGATGATGCGGCCCGCCTGCGCCTCGCTTTCGCCCGGGAAGTCGCGCCGGCGGTGCACGCCGCGGCTTTCCGTGCGCAGCGCGGCGGCGGCGACCGTCCAGCGGGCGCTGGCGGTGACGGCGGCGACCTCGCGGGCCTGCAGGCGCTCGATGCCCGTGGCAGGCGAGGCCCGGTTCAGCCGGGACCAGAGGTCCTCCAGCACCCTGCCGCTCGCTTCGAGCGTTGCCGACGTGCGCCAATAACTCCTGTCGAGCGGGGCGATCTCGTCATGCGCCGCGCGGGCGGCGGCGGCAAGGTCGACGGCCTCCCCGCCCGTGCCGCGAAGGCCGGTCGTTCCAAGGGGGCGCAGGCGGCTTCCGTCCCGTCCCTGCCGGCGGCGGGCATGTCCGGCCGCGCCGTGGCCGGCCCACCAGCCGCTGGCGATCGCCCAGGAGGCGTTGATCGCGCCGCCGCCGGAAATGCCGCCCGTCACGTTCTCGCGGCTCGCCGCGTCACCGGCGGCATAGAGGCCGGCAATGCCGGTGCCGCAATCGGAGGAGACGATGCGGATGCCGCCGGTGCCGCGCACCGTGCCCTCATATTTGAGATCGACACGGAAGAGGTCCTCGAAGGGATCGATGCCCATGCGCTCATAGGGCTGGAAGCAGTTCGGCTGGCCGCGCCGCAGCCAGTCGCGCATGGCGGGTTCGGCAAGGTCGAGACGGGCATAGACCGGGCCGGACAGAAGCGCTTCGGCCACCTGCCGCTCGCCGCCGCCGATGCCGTTCGTCACCGGCTCGCCGCGGGCGTCGCGCAGCACCGTGCCATCCGCGCCGTAGAAGGTGGCCCAGCGGAAGGGCAGGCCCTTGTTCAGCGACGAGCCGTGCGGGGCGAGCGTATATTTGCCGGTGAACTCCATGCCGGACAGCGATGCCCCGGCCTCGGCCGCGAAGAGATAGCCGTCACCCGTCAGCCCCGTGCCGCCGAGGATGCGTTCGAAAAAGGCGCAGCCGCCCGTGGCCAGCACCACGGCGCCCGCCAGCACCTGGAAACTCGCCCCGGTGCGGCGCGCAAGCCCCGCGGCGCCGGCGACCCGGTCGCCGTCGCCGAGCAGTTCGAGCACCGGATGATGATCGAGGATCGTCACGCCGGCCTTCTGCACGCGCTGGCGCAGGAAGCGCATGTAGTCCGGCCCGCGCAGA
The DNA here is from genome assembly GCA_946481465.1 of uncultured Shinella sp. The sequence goes on from CAMLOC010000076.1 coordinate 8,174, forward strand.
TTGGCGATGTAGAGGCTGCCGTCCTCCTCGCTGGGGAAGGGATAGCCCCATTCCACCAGCTTCTGGAGGTTCTCGTAGGCCTGGTCGGCGGCGCGCAGCATCCAGCGACGGTCAGCAAGGCCGGCCGTGCGCCTGAAGCGCTGCTCGACGGAGGCCGCCCGCCCCTCGCCCGGCGGCACGCACCACGTCCCCGTGTTCGACGGCGCCGTGGCGCCGCTCGTGCCGTGATAGCCCTTGTCGGCCAGGACGACGCGGGCGCCGGCCTCGGCGGCCGACAGCGCCGCCCAGCCGGCGGCGGGCCCGCCGCCGACGACGAGCACGTCCGTTTCGATGAGGCGCCCCTCTTCAGCGGGCTGTTCCTTGCGACGCGATGCCATGATGCTCCGGTTTCGTGCGAGGGATGCGGGGTCGCCGGTTCAGGCGGCGGTGGAGAACCAGGAGGGCTCGTTGCCGGCCGTCCACTTGATGTTGCAGCCGATGGAGGGAACCTGGGTCGCGGCGGCGGGGCCGCCCTTCAGCACCGCTTCCACCGCCGCCCGCAGGTCCGCGCCCGTCACGTCCTTGCCGTTGCCCGGGCGGGCGTCGTCGAACTGGCCGTGATAGGCGAGCCTGCGTTCGCCGTCATAGAGGAAGAAATCCGGCGTGCAGGCCGCGCCATAAGCCTTGGCGACGCCCTGCGTTTCGTCCTTCAGGTAGGGGAAACCGTAACCGTAGGTCTTCGCCTCGATGCCGAGCCGGTCGAGCGTTTCTTCCGGATGTGCCTCCGCGTCGTTGCTGTTGATGGCGACGACGGCGAGCCCCCGCCCGGCATGGTCGCGGGCGAACTGCGCCAGCGCCTCGCGGATCAGCACCACGAAGGGGCAGCGGTTCGAGATGAAGGCGACGAGCAAGGCCGGGCTGTCCGCGAAGTCCTTGAGGCTGAACGCGGTGCCCGCCGCATCGGGCAGGACGAAGTCGGGAGCGCGGGTTCCGAGCGTGATGGGATTGGATTCGGTCTTGGGCATGATATCCTCCTGGCAAGCCAACAGGATTATTAAAAGATATAATCCATAGATTTTATAGGCAATTGATTGCCATAAAGTCCCGCCCGCGGAGATATTGTTCGCGCCGGCTCCCCCAAGGAGGGGAATTTTTTCCACGCGCCGCCGGGTGGCCCATGTGGCAGGGACCCGATCCCCGCCTCGAAAACGGGCGTTGCCTCAAAGCCCGTCGCGCCGCGCCCATTTTTTGTGCAGATTGCCCCTTCCTTCGGCGGCGGCGCCGCTTCGTTTGCGGGCAATCGCCTGCCGGGCAACGATTTTCCGCAAATATCGCCGCTCTCTTCGATCTGGCACGCTTGATGCTTCCTGATAGCTATCCGGCCGTCGGGTGTCGCAAGCGCCCGGCAGCATCGCCAAACCAGCGTCAGTGAGAGAACGAAATGACCAAGTACAAGCTCGAATACATCTGGCTCGACGGGTACAAGC
>CAMLOC010000077.1 GCA_946481465.1 uncultured Shinella sp.
CACTTCCTTGATGTCCTTGACGAGGGCGAGGTCGATGCCGTCTTCATCGACGAGGTAGCCGCTGCTGTCCGAGCAGGCGACGACCTTGGCGCCGTACTTGATGGCCTGTTCCATGGCGTAGATCGCCACATTGCCCGAACCGGAGACGGTGACCCGCTTGCCCTCGAAATCCGTGCCCTTGGTGGAGAGCATGGCGCGGGTGAAATAGACCGCGCCGTAGCCGGTCGCTTCCTTGCGCACCAGCGAGCCGCCGTAGCTCAGGCCCTTGCCGGTGAAGACGCCGGCCTCGAAGCGGTTGGTCAGGCGCTTGTACTGGCCGAACATCCAGCCGATCTCGCGGCCGCTGACGCCGATATCGCCGGCCGGCACGTCGGTGTATTCGCCGAGATGGCGGTAGAGTTCCGTCATGAAGGACTGGCAGAAGCGCATGATCTCGCCGTCGGAGCGGCCCTTCGGGTCGAAGTCCGATCCGCCCTTGCCGCCGCCGATCGGCAGGCCCGTTAGCGCGTTCTTGAAGGTCTGCTCGAAGCCGAGGAACTTGATGATGCCGAGATTGACGGAGGGGTGGAAGCGCAGGCCCCCCTTGTACGGCCCCAGCGCCGAGTTGAACTGCACGCGGAAGCCGCGGTTGATTTGCACCTGGCCCTTGTCGTCGACCCACGGCACGCGGAAGATGATCTGGCGTTCCGGCTCGCAGATGCGCTCGATCAGCGCGTCCGCCAGGTAGCCGGGATGTTTGGAGACGACGAGCCCGAGGCTTTCCAGCACCTCGCGCACGGCCTGGTGGAATTCGGGTTCGGCAGGATTGCGCTGCAGCACCTGGGCAAGGATCGGTTCAAGCTTCTCGTCGACGGTTGCCATGGGGCACTCCTTTCGTCTCGGTCTCACATCTCTTGGAAGGGCCGCCGGCCTGGTGTCGGCGGGCTCGGGTGACATCGCTCGGGCATGGTCAGATACCTTGCCCATGGCCGCCCATCAGGCCCGAGGGGCCGGTCTGGGAGAGGCTTTTGGCGAGCGTGGCCAGAAGATCGGTCTGGGAAATGATGCCCACCGCGCGGTGCTCGTCGTCGACGACGACGACGGCGTGGATGGAACCGTCGGTCAGCCGCGGCAGGAGGCCGATGGCCGGATCGGCCGGGCGGGCGGTCGCCGCCTCGGAGACGGGAAGGTGCGCGTTCGGCGCCATGGCGGCAAGTTCCCGCAGGCCCACGGTGCCGAGAAGGCGCCTGTCGGCATCGAGCACGGGAAGCGTGCGGATGTCATGGTCGAGCAGGAGGTTTCGGGCTTCGTCGGCCGTGGCAGTGCGCTCCACCGTCACCACGTCGCGTGACATGATGTCGGCCGCGGTGAGGTCGCCGCGCTGGCGCAGCAGGGCCTGCAGTTCGACCTGGCGCAGCAGCGCGTCGAGGTCGGCGCGGCTGATGTCCAGCGTCTCGTTGAGGCTGGCGATGGCGGTGTCGATGTCCTCGGTGTTGAAGCCGACGCGGAAGGCCGCCGGCTGGTCGGCGGTCTTGTGCGGGTTGACCGGCGCGACCGCCTGGCGATGCGGATACTGCCGCCCTGCCAGCCGGTGGAAGATCATGCCGAGCGCCACGAGGATCAGCGAGTTGATCGCGACCGGCACCAGCGGGAACCAGAAGCCCGCCCGGCTGACCGCCGCCCCGCCGATGACGGCGGTGAGCGCAGCCGCCCCGCCGGGGGGATGCAGCGAACGGGTCAGCGACATGACCAGGATCGACAGGGCCACCGCAAGGCCGATGGCGATGGCGGGGTCGGTGACCAGCGTGGTGACGGTGACGCCGACCAGCGCCGAAAGCGTGTTGCCGCCGACGATCGACCAGGGCTGGGCGAGGGGACTGGCGGGCACGGCGAAAAGCAGCACCGCCGAAGCGCCGACGGGCGCGACGATCAGCGGCAGATGCGGATCCTGGCCCAGGAAGAAGCCGCAGACGAGGCCGGTGAGGCAGATGCCGATCAGGGCTCCCACGCAGCCGATCAGGCGCTCCTTGAGCGTGGCGCCGGCCAGAATGGGCGCAAACAGCCGAAATTTGGACGGAGTGCCCGTTTTATGGGCATCGTGTTGAGGCGGGGCCACGATGATCCTGATCGTAAAAAGGCAGATGATTATTTTGCAGGCTTATGTGCCTATCGAGCCCCTGACGCAAGAGCGCAAGGACAAGATTCTGCTTTGCCGGGAAGGAGGGCGCGACGGCCGTATGCGGGCAACAAAAAAGCCCGGCGGAGCCGGGCTTTTTTGACACATTCCGGATTGAACCGGAGCGGGAATTTGGTGCCCAGAAGAGGACTCGAACCTCCACACCCTTTCGAGTACCAGCACCTGAAGCTGGCGCGTCTACCAATTCCGCCATCTGGGCGACGGAGAGCCATGTAGAAGGACCGCCTGCCGGTGTCAACAGGCTTTTTGAAGTTTTTGCAACGGCTTGGCAAAAAACATCTTTCCCACGAAAGCGCGCGGCGGGTTTTCGGGCACGGCAAATGTTCAGCGGCTCGCGGCGAAGGCGCGAATCCGGTCCAGCCCGGCCGCAAGCAGCCGCGCGGCTGCGGCCTCGCTCCCGGCTTCCACATAGCAGCGCATTTCCGGCGCGTTGCCGGAGGGGCGGAAATGGATGATGTTGCCGTCCTCCAGCGCGACGCGCAGCCCGTCGATGTCGCTCACCTTCGCCGGCACGCCGATCGGCGCCAGGAAGGCGGAAAGCGGGCCTGCGCCCGAGCGCAGCTCCGCCATCAGCGCGGCGCTGGTCTCCACCGGCATGTTCTCCAGCCGGTCGCTGGCCGCGGCGGGCAGGGCGAAGCCGGCGGCGATTTCCGACAGCGGCCGGCTTTGCGCCGCCGCGAGCGCCAATACCGCGAGCACCGGCAGCAGGCTGTCGCGGGTGGGCAGGGCGACCAGCGCGTGGCCGTTCACGGTGAAGGGCGTCGCCGTCAGCGTGCCGCCATTGGCCTCGAAGCCGGCGACGGCCGTTTCGCCGGCGGCGACGGCCTCGTTCATGGCGGCGATCACGAAGGGAGAGCCCACCCGGGTGCGCAGCACCGTGCCGGACACGGCCGCCTCGATGCCCGAATTGGAGGTGACGGGCGTCGCGATCGCGGTCGCGCCGAGGAAGCGGCTGGCGATGAGGCCGACGAGGTCGCCGCGTAGCGGCGTTCCGGTCTCGTCGGTGACGAGCGGGCGGTCGCCGTCGCCGTCGGCGGAGACGATGGCGGCAAGCCCGTGCTGCACGGCCCAGCCCTGCAGGAGGGCGATCGTTTCGGCGGAAACGGCCTCGGTATCGACGGGAATGAAGCTCTCCGACCGGCCGAGCGCGACGACGTCCGCGCCGTAGTGGGTAAGCACCGAGACGAAGAGGTCGCGCGACACCGTCGAATGCTGATAGACGCCGATGCGAAGGCCGGCCAGCGCCTGCTCGGGCAGCAGCGCGCGGTTGCGGGCGGTGTAGAGCGCCATGGCGGCGTCGTGGAGGTCGTCGGCGGTTTCCTGCGCGGCGTCGAAGGCGAGGCCCTCGGCACGGATCGCCGCGGCGGCGGCGGTGATGGCGGCCTCGTCCGCCTTGTCGATCTCGCCGTCCGGCCGGTAGAACTTGATGCCGTTGCGGTCGGCCGGAATGTGCGACCCCGTCACCATCAGGCAGGCGGCCTTGCGGCAAAGGCCGAGCAGCGCCAGCGCCGGCGTCGGCAGCGCGCCGCAATCGCGCGGGGAAAGGCCGGCCTTGCCGAGCGCGGCGATGGCGATGGCGGCGATCGCCGGGCTGGAGGCGCGGAAATCGCGGCCGATCAGAATCTCGTCACCCTGCCTGGCGAGGCCGGCGGCGAGCAGGTAGCGGGCGAAGGCGGTGGCATAAAGTGCGGTGGCCGGCCCTTCGAGATCCACGGACAGGCCGCGCAGGCCGCTGGTTCCGAATTTCAGGCTCATGCAGTCACCTCATGTCTCTTTCGGTCCGATCCTGTGAAGGACGCGACATGAATAAAACAAAATGCGTGAACGTAATGCAAAGCAGGGACGTGACAGGGAAAAATCCCGCCAGAACAGTGAGGATCACATGTCGAAGTTTCGAAATCTCGTTTTCGGTTGCGCGATGGGGATAGCCTCCGCGATCGCGCCCATGGGTGCCGCCCAGGCCGTTCCGCTCGCCGTGCCGGACATGAAGGTAGACACGAAAAGCGACGTCACGAAGGCGCAGGTGGAGTTCTGCTACGGCTATGGCTGCGACCGCCGTTACTATCGTCGCCACCATCGCCCGAACTACAGCTATGAGCGGCGCTATTATCGCCCGCGCTACGAGCGGCCGCGCCACTATGGCGGGCGCCGGGCGCATGTGAACTGGTGCGCCAACCGCTACCGCACCTACGACCCCTACACCAACCGCTACCATGCCGGCGGCGGCGTCTATCGCCTGTGCTATTCGCCCTATCGATAGGCACGACAAGACGCGTTTGACGGACGGCGGGCCTCGGCCCGCCGTTTTCGTTTCAGCCCTGGCCGCCGTCATGGGTGCGGTCGACGTGGCCGAGGTCGCGGCCCGGCTCGATGATGTCGCGCACGCGCTGCTTCAATTCCTTCGGTCCGGGAAAGCCGCCGTCGCGCTTGCGCTCCCAGACCAGCGTCGCGCCGACGCGGATCTCGAAATTGCCGCCCGTGCCGGGAATGAGCGCCACCTCGCCGAGCCCGTCGGAAAAGGTCGAAAGCAGTTCCTGCGCCATCCAGCCGGCGCGCAACAGCCAGTTGCACTGGGTACAGTAGAGAATGGAAACGCGCGGCTTTTCCCCGGTCATGGTCACCTCCTGAGCGATGGCGAAAGCATATAGCAGCCGCGCCCTCTTGGCACGCGCCCGCTCGCGGCCTCCTCACAGAAATGTCAACTCAATTCATCAGGTTTTGTTGGCGGACATCTTGTCGCAACCCGATTCCTGGAGGAGACGTGGTGCACTGCAACATACCCATAGGAGATTCCATGACAGAGCTTGCGGGCAACCGCCCCCGACTCATCATCCCCTCGCTCGGCGGCCTCTATGCCGCGCTCGGCGAAAGCGCGGAAACGATCCTGCGTGTCGCTGCCGGCGCGCTGCTCGTCACGCACGGCTACGGCAAGATCCTCAACCCCTTCGGCGCCAGCGGCATGGTCGAGAGCCTCGGTTTCTATCCCGGCGCCTTCTGGTCGCCGCTTCTTGCCGCCACCGAATTCTTCGGCGGCATCCTGGTGACGATCGGCCTCTTCACGCGCCCGGCCGCCTTCGCGGCGATGATCGTGCTCGCCGTCACGGTCTATTTCCACGGCATCGTGCAGGCCGAGGGCCTGATGGGCGCGGAAAAGTCCATTCTGTGGGCACTGATCATGTTCTACTTCGTGATCCGCGGCGCGAACGGCCATTCGGTCGACGCCAGGCTCGGCCGTCAGTTCTGATATGCATCCCCGGCCGGCCGCGGCTTCTGCCGCAGCCGGTCCCTGACATGCGCGACCAGCGTCTCGGCATCATGGGGCTTCATGAGGACGGGGATGACCTCGAAGCCCTCGACGCCGTCGCGATGGATGTCGCCGACGGTCGTGAAGAGCAGCGGCACGCCGTTCGCCACCAGGCGTTCGACGCGCTCCCTGATCTGCTCGGCATCGAGCGGCACGTCGAGCAGGCAGAGATCGACATCGGCCAAGAGCGCCGTCTCCCATTGGTCGAGCTGTTCCGGCCGCAGCAGGGTCGTCCGGCAGTTCAATGCCGCCTTGATCAGGTATTCCGCGTCGAGCGCGATCAGGAATTCGCGTTCGGCAATCAAGATGTGCGGAAGTGAATGGTCCATGGCGCCGCACTCCTCGTCCATGTGGAACCGCCGGATATGGAGGCGGTTCGGGAGGCGGACTGTGGGGCCGGCCCCCGGACATGTCATTTAAAAAAGACATAGCGTGCCCGCGATGGAACAACCGCGCCCGCGCGGCGTTTTCCGGTCCAGCCCAATGACATGTCCGGGGGCCGGGCAGGAACGGGACAAGCGGGGGCAGGATGGCGGATGGTGCGGCGGTCAATCAGAAAGCCAGGTGGCGCACGCCCTGTCAGCAATGTCCCCTGCGCAGCCTTTCGACCTTCCGGGATTTTTCGGCGCGGGAACTGGACTTCGTCTCGCAGTTCAAGAGCGGCGAGCTTTCCAGCGAACGCGGCGCGACGATCCTCGTGGAAGGCATGCACAGCGCCCATCTCTTCACGGTTCTGTCGGGCTGGGCCTTCCGCTACAAGCTTCTGCCGGACGGCCGCCGGCAGATCATGAACTATGTGCTGCCCGGTGATCTCATCGGCCTGCAAGGCAGCCTGATGGGCGAGATGGACCATTCCGTCGAGGCATTGACGCCGGTGACGCTGTGCGTCTTCGAGCGCTCCAAGCTGGAGCGGCTGTTCGAACGTCACGCCTCGCTCGCCTATGACCTCACCTGGATCGCCGCGCATGAGGAGCGTATCCTCGATGAACACCTGCTCAGCGTCGGTCGGCGCACCGCGTTGGAGCGCACGGCCTATCTTCTCTCCTTCATCCACCAGCGCGCCCGTTCGGCGGGCGTCAATGGCGGACGACGTGTGATTCCCATCACGCAGCAGCATGTCGCCGATACGCTCGGCCTCTCGCTCGTCCACACCAACAAGACGTTGCGCAAGCTTGCCGACCGCAAGCTGATGCGCTGGCAGGACAAGGGCTGCGAAATCCTAGACGCAGATGGTCTTCAGGCGCTTGCCGGCTGGGAAGGGCTGAAGGAAGGGGCGCGCCCCTTCATCTGATCCTCCTTGCCGACGCAAAGCCGCCTGCGCATTCCCGCCGAATTGCTCAGGCGACGTCCCAGTGCAGCGGGAACATCGGGTCGAACACCGTCACCGGCCCTGCGCCCGTGTCGATCTTCGCCGGGAAGGCGACGGGCTCGGCGCGCTTGACCAGGCGGATCGTCTCCGCGTTGGCCGGCAGGCCGTACCAGGCGGGACCGTTCAGCGAGGCGAAGGCTTCGAGCCTGTCGAGGGCACCCTCCTCCTCGAAGACATGGGCAAGGCAGCTCATCGTGTTGATCGAGGTATAGATGCCGGCGCAGCCGCAGGCGCATTCCTTCAGCGGATCGACATGCGGCGCGGAATCGGTGCCGAGGAAGAAGCGCTGGTCGCCGGAGGTCGCGGCCGCGCGCAGCGCCAGCCGGTGCTCCTCGCGCTTGGCGACGGGCAGGCAATAATAATGCGGCTTGATGCCGCCGACGAGGATGGCGTTGCGGTTGATGATCAGGTGGTGCGTGGTGATCGAGCCGGCAAGGTTCGCCCTGGCGGACTTGATATAGTCGACCCCGTTCCTCGTCGTCACATGCTCCATGGTCACGCGCAGTTCCGGCAGGCGGGTGCGCAGCGGATCGAGCACCGTCTCGATGAACACCGCCTCGCGGTCGAAGATGTCGACCTCGGGCGTCGTCACCTCGCCGTGCACGCAAAGCGTCAGGCCGATCTTCGCCATGCGCTCCAGCACGGGCATCGCCTTGTCCATGTCGCGCACGCCGCCGTGCGAATTGGTCGTCGCGCCGGCCGGGTAGAGTTTTACCGCGCGGATCAGGCCGCTTTTGTAGCCGGCTTCCACATCGTCGGGATCGGTGTGCTCGGTGAGGTACAGCGTCATCAGCGGCTCGAACCGGTCGCCCTCGGGAAGGGCCGCGAGGATGCGGTCGCGATAGGCGCTCGCATCCGCGGTGGTGACGACCGGCGGCACGAGGTTCGGCATGATGATCGCGCGGGCGAAGTGCCGGCTGGTATCGCCGATCACGCCCTCCAGCATGGCCCCGTCGCGCAGGTGCAGGTGCCAGTCGTCCGGCCGGCGGATGGTGAGTTCTGTGGTCATCGGCGTTGCTCCCCGTCTGTGCGGGCTGCGATAGCATCCGCGGGGCGGAAGGACAATCGCCTCAGAAGATGTCGATGGTGAGGTCGGCGGGCCGGGAATTCTCCAGGATGCGTTTTCCGTTCGGCAGGTCGTTGCCGTAGAGCTTCCAGTGGATCTGGTCCTCCGGCAGCGCATAGCCCATCCAGCGCTGGCGAAGCCGCTCTTCCAGCACCTGGTAGGGCGGGCCGACGAAGATGGTGAAGTCGAAGACGCCGGCCAGCCGGTCCCAGGGCCCATCCTTGAAGAGCAGGTAGTTGCCTTCGGCGAGGATGAAGCGGGTCTCATGCGGGATGGCGCGGGCAGCATTGATGGCGAGTTCCCGCGATCGGTCGAAGACCGGCACGAGGACTTCGCCGTCGCCGCGTTTCAGCGCCGTGACGATATCGATGAAGCCGCGGCCGTCGAAGGATTCCGGCACGCCCTTGCGCTGGAGGAGCCCCCGCGCGGCGAGAATGCCGTTGTCCATGTGGAAACCGTCCATCGGCAGGATTTCGGCCGTCTCGCCACGGGCGATCAGGCCGTCCCTCAGCACCTCGGCCAGCGTCGACTTGCCGGCGGCCGGCGGGCCGGCGAGACCCACGAGGAAACGGCGCGCGTCCCCGGCGCGCCGCTGGATTGCATCGACGATCGTAGCGGGTGCGATCATGCCGCCATCGCCTCCGCAGGCAGCTTGGCGCCGGTCATGAAGGCGACGGCGTCGGACATGGTGTAGTCCTTCGGGTTGATGACCGTCAGCCGTCGGCCGAGCCGGTGGATGTGGATGCGGTCCGCCACCTCGAAGACATGCGGCATGTTGTGCGAGATGAGCACGATCGGAATGCCGCGCCGGCGCACGTCGAGGATGAGTTCCAGGACGCGCCGGCTCTCCTTGACGCCGAGGGCGGCCGTCGGTTCGTCGAGAATGATGACCTTCGAGCCGAAGGCGGCGGCGCGCGCCACCGCGACGCCCTGGCGCTGGCCGCCCGAGAGCGTCTCCACCGCCTGGTTGATGTTCTGGATCGTCATCAGCCCGAGTTCGGAGAGCTTGTCGCGGGCGAACTTCTCCATTGCCGAACGGTCGAGCTTTCGGAACACGCTGCCCATGACGCCCGGCTTGCGGATCTCGCGGCCGAGGAACATGTTGTCGGCGATCGACAGGGCCGGGGAGAGCGCGAGGTTCTGGTAGACGGTCTCGATGCCGGCCTTCTGCGCCTCGATCGGCGAACGGAAGTTGATCGGCTTGCCTTCCAGGCGGATCTCGCCCTCGTCCGGCGAGATGGCGCCGGAGATCGCCTTGATCATCGAGGACTTGCCCGCGCCGTTGTCGCCGATCACGGCGAGGATCTCGCCGGGATAGAGGTCGAAGTCCGCATGGTCGAGGGCGGTGACGCGGCCGTAGCGCTTGACGAGACCTCTTGCCGTAAGAATGGGCGCGGTGAGAATGGGTTCGGGAGCCATCAGCCTGCTACCTTTCTGATCCACTGGTCGATTGCGACCGCCGAGATGATGAGGACGCCGATCAGGAGATAGGTCCATTGCGGGTCCGTGCCGATGAGGCGAAGGCCGAGCGAGAAGACGCCGACGATCAGCGCGCCGAAGATCATGCCGAGGATCGAGCCGCGCCCGCCGAACAGCGAGAGGCCGCCAATCACCACGGCGGTGATCGATTCGATATTGGCGAACTGGCCGGCGGTGGGCGAGACCGAGCCGATGCGGCCGATGAGCGCCCAGCCGGCGAGCGCGCAGATGAGGC
>CAMLOC010000078.1 GCA_946481465.1 uncultured Shinella sp.
GGCAAGCGCGAACCAGACATAGGCGGCGATCGACGCGAGGGAGAGCATGCCGACCGCCAGGATGACGGCGAAGGCGGCGCCGGCATTGACGCCGAGAATGCCGGGATCGGCCAGCGGGTTTCGCGTGGCGGCCTGGATGAGCGCGCCGGCGGTGCCGAAGGCTGCGCCGCACAGAAGACACAGGAGGGTCCGTGGCAGGCGGTATTGCCGGAGGATGATGTGGTCGGTCAGGCCGGGATCGGGGTTGAGGAACGCATCCGGCAACGCGGAAAGCGGGATCGACCGCGCCCCCAGCGCCATGCTGGCGATCGACAGCGTGACGAGCAGAAGCGTCATGAGGGCGAGGGCGGGCAGCACGGAGCGCGCGTGCCTGCGGGGCGGCCGGGGAATGTTCACGCGCGCGCCTGTCCGTGGATCCAGTAGCCGACCGTCGTCAGTCGCTCGCGCGGCAGGCCGAGCGTGTCGCGGAAATGTCGCCGGCAGGCGGCGATCTCGCTCGCTTCGCCCGCGACCCAGACATAGCCGGGCCCGTTCGGCAGCGCGACCGACCGCGCGATGTCGGACAGCCTGCTCGGGCGTGCGCCGTGCGGCATGGTTTCGTGCCAGTGCACCGCGCAGCCCGTCGCGGCGAAGGCCTGGCGATCCCCGGCGGCGGTGATCTCGACATGGGCCGTGACCGGCAGGCCCGCCGGCCGCTCCTCGACAATGCGCCCGACCGCCGGCAACCCCGTCGCATCGGCGATCAGCAGAATCCATGTGCTGTCGACGGGCGGAACGTAGCGGAAGCGCGGCCTGAGAATGCCCAGCCGATGCCCCGGCCGCGCCTCGCGCGCCCAGGTGGAGGCGATGCCGCCGTCATGCGAGACGAAGTCGATCGTCATCTCGCCGCGTGCGCCGTCCCAGCGGCGGATGGTGTAATACCGCCCGGGCGCGTCGGCGAGCGGCACGTCCCCGTTCGGAAAGCTCAGCCAGACGAATTCGTCCAGCCCGCCGCAGCTTGCAAAACCGTGCAGCCCCTCACCCCCGACGACGACCCGGATCATGGAGGGGGTCAAATCGGTCCTGGACAGGACGGTTGCCGCGCGGAAATCCTTTTCGCCCACCATGTCACCGCGCCTTCATGGCCGCCGCCGCGATGCGGTCGATGAAATCCGGGAACGCATAGGGAATGGACAGGACGCTGACGGCCGAGGTGGCCCAGACGGAAACCGGGTCGTCCAGGGGAACGTAGGCGCCGCGGCGCATCGGGCCGAAGGCCTGGAGCAGCGGCTGGCTTTCCGCATCGGCGCGGGCGCCCGGCCCGTACCAGACGATCAGGACATCGGCGTCGAAACGGTCGAGTTCCTCCAGGCTGACGCCGGTTCCGTTGGCCTTCGGCTCGGCCGCCATCAGCGCCTTGATGCCGGGTGCGAGGCGCAGCCCCATCGCCAGGAGTTCGCGCACCCGCGGATCGCTGGCGAAATACATCCCCAGCGAACCCTCGCCCGGAAAATAACTGCCGAAGATGAAGGTCTTGCCTTTAAGGCCGGGATGCGCGTCGACAAGGCCGCGCAATTGCCGTTCCGCCGCCTCGACGAGCGCACGGGCCTTTTCCGGCGCGCCGAGCGCCTCTCCCGTCAGCGCCATCTGCTCGCGCCAGTCCGCGCGCCAGGGCTGCGAACGGTAGGCGACGGTCGGCGCGATGCTCGACAGGCGCCGCCATTCGATCTCGTCAAGGCCGGTCTTGATGGCCAGGATCAGGTCCGGCTCGAGCGCGGCGATCGCCTCGTAGTCGATCTCGCCCGACGGCAGCAGCGTGGGCGTCTGCCCGCGCAGGTAGGGCTCGTTCCACGGCAGGATACCGCGGTCGAACAGGCCGTAGCGATGCATGCCGACGGGGATGCGCCCGAGCGCCAGCACCGCATCCTCGCCGTTCCAGCCGAGGGTGACGATGCGCTGCGGATCGGCCTCGATGCGGGTGGTTCCCAGGGCATGGCGCACGTCGATGGGAAACCTTTCCGGCGCGGCGCCGAACGCGACGGTGGCGCGCCCTACGGCAAGCAGCCCCGCGGCGCCGGCCAGGGCACCGATGAATTGCCGCCTGTTTGCATGGTCTGCTGTGTTCATGGATCGCGAAAGCCGGCTGGCGTCGTCAAACGCCGGCCGGCTCCTTTCTCAGAACTTGTAGCTCAGCGAGAGGGACGCGTTGAAGGGATCGCCCCAGACGTTGCTGTAGATGTTGGTGCTGGCGTAGTACTTCTTGTCGAAAAGGTTGCGGATGTTGAGCTTCGCGCTCACATTCTCGCTGAAGTCGTACTTGGCCATGAGGTCGACCACCCAGAAGGCATCCTGCTCGGTGGTGACACCGTCAGGGAAGGTGCCGTTCTTCTGGGTGAAGCTGCTCGCGCTTTCCCAGCGGGCGCCGCCGCCGATGGTCAGCTTGTCCCATTCTCCCGGCAGGCGGTAGGACGTGAAGAGCTTGAACGTGTTTTGGGGAATGCCGACGCTCATGTTGAAGCCGGGCGGCAGGTCCGTGCTGGTATGGGTGAAGCTTGCCTGCATCTGCCAGTCCGGCAGGATCTCGCCGGAGAGTTCTAGCTCGATGCCGCGGATGACGGCGCCGTCGGCCGCCACATAGGCGTCGTCGCCCGTCGGCGTGTAGTTGCCGTCGCTGACGGCGAAGTTGTCCTGCTTCGTGCGGAACAGTGCGACGCTCGTGTTCAGCCGCTCGTCGAAGAAGGCCGCCTTGAGGCCGACTTCATAGGTGTCGCCGGTGACCGGCGCGAGCGTGTTGCCGTTGACGTCCATGACCGACTGGGGCGAGAAGATGCTCGTATAGCTCGCATAGGCCGAAAGGGTGTCGGTGAGGTCGTAGACCACGCCGGCATAGGGAACCCAGACGCCCTTTTCCTTCATGGAATCCGGATAGCGGCTGCCGTCATTGTAGGCATAGGCCGAATCCTGATCGTACCAGGTCAAACGCGATCCCAGGATCACCGACAGGTCGTCCGTCGGCTTGATCCGCGCTGCGCCATAGGCCGAATATTGCGTGACGGTATATTCGCGCACGCCCGTCGTTTCCCAATCCGGCTCGGCGAAGTCGCCGGTCCAGTCGAAGATGTTGGGGATGGTCGCGTCGAAGCCGGGAACGCTCCAGAGCGGGTACATGTCGTAGTCCGCGCGGGTGCGCGATGCATTCATCCCGAAGACGAGATCGTGCTCACGCCCCAGCACCTCCACGGGGCCGCTGACCTTGGCGTCGAGGCTCGCCTGCTTGGTGACGATCGGCCATTTGGCGAGCCACAGGCTCGATCCGGCGCCCGTATCCTTGTCGGCATAGCCGTTGCGGCTGAACCAGCCGTAGGTGCGGTCGTTGTCCTCGTAGGTATAGGACGCGGTGGCGTCGAGCTTCCAGTCGTTGTCGAATTCGTGCTCGAACGAGATGAAGCCGCTGTAGCGGGTGCGGTCCTGGCGGCTCCAGTCCGTGGCCGAGTTGAACGAGCGCGGGAACACGGCCGGCGTGCCGTCGGCGAAATAGGACGGCGCGCCGAAATAGCCGCACGCCCGGCATTCCTTGTTCTGGTATTCGCCGCCGATCGTCAGCATCGAACTGTTGCCGATATCGGCTTCCAGGATGCCGTAAAGGGCCTGCGACTTCTGCGTCAGCCGGTCGATGTAGGAATCGCCCTCCTGCAGGACGCCAATGGCGCGGCCCCTCAGGCCGCCGTCTTCCGAAATCGGCCCGCCGACGTCGAAACTGCCGCGGCGGGTGTTCCACGAGCCGACGGTTCCCTCGACCGAAGCCTGGAAATCGGCCGTCGGGCGCTTGCGGACGAGGTCGACGGTCGCCGAAGGGCTTCCCGCGCCGCTCAAAAGGCCGGACGCGCCGCGGACGATCTCGATCCGGTCGTAGATCTCGGTGTCGAGGCTCAGCGAATTGAGGTTCTTGTTGACGTTGACGCCGTCGACCTGGAAGTTCTCGATCTCGAGGCCGCGCGCGAACAGGCCCTTGTCGTTATCGTCGGCGATGCCCTTCTTCTTGAAGATCACGCCGGGGCTGTTGGCGACCACTTCCTCGACATTGCTCAGGTTCTGGTCTTCGATGCGCTGGCGGGAGAGGACGGAGACCGATTGCGGCGTTTCCCGGATGGAGAGTTGCAGGCCCGTCGCCGTCGACATCGACCGGGTGGTATAGGAGCCGGTGTTCTCTGTCCCGGCATTGTCTCCCGCAACCATCACGGTTTCGAGGACCGTGGCGCCGCCGGCAGCGGCGGCCCCGGTCGTGGTCCCGCGCGGGTCGAAGACCGTTATCGCGTTGTCACCGGTGAAGCTGTAGGAGAGGCCGCTGCCGGAGAGGATCTGCTGCAGGGCGCCGGAACGGGTGTAAGGCCCCACCGCGGCGCCGGAGGTCTTGCCCTCGGTCAGCGCGGCCGGATAGGCGATCTTCAGGCCGCTGGCGCGCGCGAAGCTGGCGAGCGCGCTGCTCAGCGGCTGCGAGGGGATATTGTAGGTTCCCGGCTGCAGCCGGCCCGTGGTGGATTGCTGTGCCCATGCCTCCTGGCCCGGCAGCGTATGGATCGATGCGGCAAGCGCGAGCAGCGCCGTTGCGAGCAACCTGTTCTGTCCCGAAAATCTCAACTCTGAACCCCTTGACACAAATCGACGGCGGACCCCTTGCCTATGCCGTCATGTGTTGAGACCGGAAAGATGAGGAAAAACCTCAACCTTCCGGCAAGGAAAAATTAAGATTTTTCACAAGTCTATGAAATGACTGTCAGATATTGTGAAATATGGCGCACCGTGATCGGCAGGCCGCCTTGCAGCGCATCGAGGGAACCGTTGGCGTCGCGCAGGTCGAGAACCGCGTTCACCCGGATTTTCCTGAGCCGTCCGCTCGTGATGACGATGATGCCGCGATGCCATGCGCCCAGTGCCGAGACGACATCCTCCAGGGTCCGGCCTTCGGCGACATATTGCCCGTCGCGCCATCCCGCCACGGAGGAGACATCCGCCTTGGCGGCGGTGCCGATCCGTCCCTGCCTGTCGATCCGCGCGATCTCGCCCTCGGCGACGTCGAGCGTGTCGCCGGCGGCGCCCGTGACCCGCACGCTGTGCTCCGTAACGGCAAGCTCCGCGCGGGCTTCCGGCAGGTCGCGGACGATATCGAAGGCCGTGCCCATGGCCCGGAAGGATACCTCGTCCACCATGACCTCGAACGGACGCGCCGCGTCCGCCGCGACCTCGAAATATGCCTGGCCGGCCCTCAGATGGACCCGCCGCAGGCTTTCCGAAAAATCGATGTCGAGCGCCGAGCGGGCGTTGAGCGACACGCGCGAGCCGTCCGGCAGGTCGATGACCTCAAGGCTGGCCGTATCCGTGGCATAGTCCGCCGACAGGCGATCGATGAGGCCGGTGGACCAGAGCGCGCCGCCGCCGGCGAGGCTCCCGGCGCCCAGGCACAGGAACAGCGAGAGCGCGCCGCGGCGCGTCATGCCCTTTCCCGGCGCGGCCAGCACGCGTCCGCTCTTGCGATCGAAATGCAGGTTTCCCATCGTCGCCCAGAGCTGTTCGGCCTCCCGGGCCGCCTGCGCATGGCGTGCGCTCTCGGCGCACCAGGCCTCGTAGGCGACGGTATCGGCCTTGGTCGCCGCGCCGGAATTCAGTCGAACGACCCAGCGTAGCGCCTCTTCGACCGGATCGGCCTTCATGTCGGCAACGTCATTCATCGATCCGTCCAGCTTGGTTTGTCCTTCTTACGGTTAAGACCGGTGAATCCGCATAAATCCACAATGCGCCCGCCACGTCACCGGCCCTCGTCGATCACCAGGAGGGACCGGCAGTGGAGCAGGGCGCGCACGATGTGTTTCTCGACCATGCTGGTGGATATGCCGAGATGCCCGGCGATCTCCAGATGGGTGTAACCCTGCAGCTTGTTCATCACGAAGGCCTGCCGGCAGGCGGGCGGCAGGGCGTTCAGGTAGACGGCGAGCTTGGCGAGGTCGCGCTGCATTTCCATGCGCGCGGCGCCGTCATCGGCAAGTTCCGCCTCATCGAGGCTGTCGAGGTCGACGCGGCGCTGCCATTCGCGACGCTGGCGATCGGTGAAATCGATCGCGGCATGGCGGGTCGCGGTGAAAAGATAGCTCTTCGGATGGTCGATCGGCGTGGTCGAACGCCGCGCCACCAGCTTCAGGTACGCGTCCTGCACGACCTCCTCGCCGCTGTCGCGGTTGCCGACCAGCCGCGTGGCGAACCGGACCGCGTCGCGATGATGGAGCTTGAACAGCTGATAGAGCCATGCGTTGAGGTTGATCGCCATTCGTTTCCGGCAGCTTGGTCCGTTGGGGTCGCGCGGGCGCGTCCCGCATTCATAAAGGGCCGGATGATAAAAACAAGATAAAACAAGTCAAGTTATGCCATGGGCGCCTGCGAGCGTCCGGCTAGCGCCTCGCGGCTGAGGCGACGGCCTTCTCGGCCCCGCCGTCCCGCGCGAGTTCCTCCACGAGCAGTGCGAGAAGGCCGGGAAAGCGCGCCTCGATGTCCTCCCGGCGAAGCGAGGATGCGCGCCGGTTTCCGTAGTCGATCTGGCTGATCAGGCCCGCTTCGCGCAGGATCTTGAAGTGATGGGTAAGCGACGCCTTCGCGACGGGGAAGCCGAACGACACGCAGTTGCGTTCCGCATCGTCCGGAAGTGTCGCCAGGATGGCGATCGCGGTGCGGCGAAGCGGATCGGACAAGGTGGAGAACACCACGCCGAGGTCGATATTCTCGCGTGCGGGCTGGGGGAGACGGTCTGCCATGGGATAAATTTACGAGGACCGGCGCCTGCATGCAAGCATAAGGTATGCCTTGACACATATCTTGCTGCATCTTAGGTATGGATTTGACCATACCAATATCCTGTTGGTTTCCGGATGTCGCTCCCTTTCGGGCCTCGCCGGCGCTCCGTCGCCGGGAGGGGCCGGAAACGACATCGAACATCATGCCACAAGTGAGCCCCATGCCTCAACCACAGCTTTTCACACCGTTCAAAGTCCGCAATCTCGAACTCGAGAACCGCATCACCATCGCCCCGATGTGCACATATTCCGCGGTGGACGGATGCATGACCGACTGGCACCTGATCCATCTGGGGCAACTGGCCCTGTCCGGGGCGGGCCTGCTCACCATCGAGGCCACCGCCGTCGTTCCCGAGGGGCGCATCAGCTATGCGGATGTCGGGCTTTACGACGACGCGACGGAAGCGGCCATGCGCCGGACGCTGGACGGCATCCGGAAGTGGTCGAACATCCCGATCGCCGTTCAGCTCGCCCATGCCGGCCGCAAGGCGTCCTCGGACCTGCCGTGGCGCGGCGGCGGGCAGATCCCGGCCGACCATCCGAACGGATGGCAGACGGAGGCGCCCTCGGCGGTCCCGTTCAAATCGACGGACACCGTGCCGACCGAGCTCACCCGCGAACGCATGGACGCGATCCGCGACGCCTTCGTTGCGGCCGCGCTGCGGGCCGCACGCATCGGCATCGACGCCGTCCAGATCCATGCCGCGCATGGATATCTCCTTCATTCCTTCCTGTCGCCGCTCGCCAACCGGCGGACGGACGACTATGGCGGGAGCCTCGAGAACCGGATGCGTTTCCCGCTGGAGGTCTTCGATGCGGTGCGGGCTGCCTTTCCGGCGGACAAGACCGTTTCGGTGCGCGTTTCGGCGACGGACTGGTACGGCGACGGTTGGGACCTGGAGCAGACGATCGCCTTCGCCAAGGCTCTCGAGCTTCGCGGCTGCGATGCCATCAACGTCTCGACCGGCGGCCTGCATGTCGACCAGCGTATCCCGGTTTCCCCGGGCTATCAGGTGCCGTTCGCACGCGCGATAAAGGCGGCCGTCAACATGCCGGTCGTCGCTGTCGGATTGATCACCGAGCCTTCCCAGGCGGAGGCGATCGTCGCGACGGGCGATGCCGATCTCATCGGGCTGGCGCGCACGATCCTCTACGATCCGCGCTGGCCGTGGCATGCCGCTGCCGCTCTCGGCGGGCAAGTGTCCGCGGCCCCGCAATACCATCGCAGCCAGCCCTCGACGCTGAAGTCGCTCTTTAAGGCGTGAACCGCATCGCGCTGGAGACGGAAACGGTGCTGAATTCCGGATATTCAGCACCGTTGGTCGGGCGTTTTGCTGACGGCCGCCGCCGCCGATTTCAAGGACGGTCCCCCGGTCGTCGGTGCGCGGTTCCAGGTGGCGCTTGCCCGCCACCGCCCTGGAGCCGATAAACGGGTGTCATCATCCGGAGAATCGTTTTCATGAGAGCACTCATCCAGCGCGTGTCGTCAGCGCGCGTCACCGTCGACGGCGCGGTCACGGGGGAGATCGGCAATGGCCTGCTGGTCTTCGTCTGCGCGATGAAGGGCGACACGGAGAAGGAAAGCCAGTGGCTGGCGCGCAAGATTGTCAACCTGCGCATCTTCCGGGACGATGCCGACCGCATGAACCGCTCCCTCGTCGATGTCGGCGGCGCCGCGCTCGTCGTCAGCCAGTTCACGCTGGCCGCCGAGACGAAGGGCAACCGGCCGGGCTTTTCCACGGCCGCGCCGCCAGACGAGGGCAGGCGTCTCTACGAGACCTTCTCCGCCGACATTTCGGCCCTGGGCATCGCCGTCGCGAAGGGCATCTTCGGCGCGGACATGCGGGTGGAACTGGCCAATGACGGCCCCGTGACCATCTGGCTGGACACGGCGTCCGGCGGCTAGAGCATTTCCAGCCGAAGCGAGTTCGCTTCGGCGTCAGATAATGCGGCAAAAACAAAATCCTAGAGCATTTCCGGTGAACCGGAATTCACCGGAAATGCTCTAGGACCGCGCGCCCGGCTTTTCGGCGATGATCGCGTAGCGATGCTGCAGGCCCCGTGCGACGGCCTTGAAGAAGCCGAAATGCGCCGCCTGCGCCTTGTGGATGGAGCGCAGGTCCGTATCGGCCGTGACCGGTAGGAAGCCGGCCTCCTCCAGCATGCGGGAAACGGCGTCGACCCGCGCGCCTGCGGAGAAATGGACGCGCGATAGGATGCTTTGATGCGTCTCCGCCATGGCGGAAGGCGCGTGGGGCGCCTGCGCCTCGATGAGGCGGACACGTTCCAGCAGGGCAGCGAGGCGTTTCACCAGTCGTTCGGCAAGGCTCGTATTGACGAAATCGCCGTCGATGACGAGCAGCTTGCCGCCCGGCTTCAGGACACGCAGCCATTCTGCAAAGCAGGCCGCAGGATCGACGAGCGTCCAGACGAGGTGGCGCGTGACGATCACGTCGTAGCTGTCGTCCGGCTCCAGCGTGTTTTCCGCATCGCCGAGATGGAAGCGGATGGCCCGGCCACGCTCCGCGGCCTTGGCGCGCGCCCGCTCCAGCATGGCCTCCGACCAGTCGATGCCGGTGACACGGTAGCCGAGATCGTCCATCAGGTGGGAAACCACGCCCGTGCCGCTTGCAAGGTCGAGCGCCGTGCGGCCCTCGCCGCGGCCGAGATGGCGCTCGATGAGGGCGTGCCAGGCGGCCCGCTCCTCTTCGGAGAAGATCTCGTG
>CAMLOC010000079.1 GCA_946481465.1 uncultured Shinella sp.
CCATGAGCCTGCCGCTGACGCTCGCCGTCCTCGACGGCATGGTGGTCACGGTCGCCGGCCAGACGCTCGTCGTGCCGCTGACGGCCATCGTGGAGACCTTGCAGCCGGAAGCCTCGGCCATCCATTCCTTCGGCGCCTCGCAGCGGCTCATCTCGATCCGCAACTCGTTCTGCCCGCTGGTGGATGTCGGCCGGATCCTCAACTTCCGCTCCACCCAGGCCAATCCGATCGAGGGCGTCGCGCTGCTCGTCGAATCGGAAGGCGGCGGCCAGCGCGCCCTGATGGTCGATGCCATCCAGGGTCAGCGCCAGGTCGTCATCAAGAGCCTGGAGGCGAACTACACCCACGTTCCCGGCATCGCTGCCGCGACCATCCTCGGCGACGGCCGCGTCGCCCTCATCCTGGACGTCGATGCGGTGGTCGCCGCCTCGCGCGGCCAGTCCCTCAGACAAGACATCTCGCTTGCTGCCACCGGTTAAGAAGCCATGACGACGACGTATGCGGTAAAGAACCTCACACACGGCCGGGAGCTGATCGCCTTCAGGATCGGCGAGCAGGAGTTCTGTGTGAACATCATGTCGGTCCGGGAGATCCGTGGATGGACCCCGGCGACATCGATGCCGCACGCGCCCTCCTATGTGCTGGGTGTCATCAACCTGCGCGGCGCCGTGCTGCCGATCGTCGACCTGTCGCTGCGCCTCGGCATGAAGCGGGCCGAACCGACCGTGCGGCATGTCATCATCGTCGCCCAGGTCGGGCCGAAGGTGGTGGGCCTCCTGGTGGATGCGGTCTCCGACATCCTGACCGTGACGGACGACAACATCCAGCCGACGCCGGACATCGCCAACGAGGTGGAGAAGGCCTATGCCCGCGGCATCCTCGCCATCGAGGGCCGCATGATCTGCCTCATCGAGCTCGACTCCCTGTTCCCGCATACCGAAAGCGAAGCCGCATGACCTATTCCTCGGCCATCGATACGCGGCAGTCTCCCGATGAGTGCCTGGCAAGCGGCGAATACCCGCTGACGCGCAAGGACCTGTCCGAGATTGCGGCGATGATCTATGCGGATGCCGGCATCTACCTCAACGAGACGAAGGCCTCGCTCGTCTATTCGCGCCTGTCGAAGCATATCCGCCAGCTCGGCCTGAAGGGCTTTCGCGAATATTGCGCGCTCGTTTCCTCCCCGGCCGGCGCGTCGGCCCGCAAGGAGATGCTGTCGCACCTGACGACGAACTTCACGCGCTTCTTCCGCGAGAACCACCACTTCGACCACCTGAAGGGCGAGGTCCTACCGGAACTGCTCGCCCGCGCCCGCAACGGCGGCCGCGTGCGCATCTGGTCGGCGGCCTGCTCGGACGGGCAGGAGCCCTATTCCATCGCGCTCACCGTGCTGTCGCTGATGCCGAACGTCGCCGACTACGACTTCCGCATCCTCGCGACCGATATCGACCCGAAGATCCTCGCCATCGCCCGGGCCGGCGCCTATGACGCCAATGCGCTGGAAACGGTCAACCCGGCCATGCGCAAGCAGTTCTTCCGCGAGAGCGATGCGGGCGGCCGGCAGAAGTGGCAGATCGACGACCGCGTCAAGCGGCTCATCACCTTCAACGAACTGAACCTGATGGCGCAATGGCCGTTCAAGGGACCGTTCGACGTCATCTTCTGCCGCAACGTCGTCATCTATTTCGACGAGCCGACGCAGATGAAGATCTGGTCGCGCTTCGCCGGCATGCTGGGCGACAACGGCCACCTCTATATCGGCCATTCCGAGCGCGTCTCGGGCGAAGCCAAGAACCAGTTCGACAATATCGGCATCACAACCTACCGCTACACGGGCAAGCACAGGAGGGGCGCATGATGGCACCAGCGCGCGTACTCGTCGTCGACGATTCGCCGACCATGCGCGGCCTGATCACGGCCGTGCTCAACGCCGACCCGGACGTCAACGTCATCGGTCAGGCCGGCGACGCCATGGAAGCCCGCAACGCGATCAAGCAGCTCAATCCGGACGTCGTGACGCTGGACATCGAGATGCCGAACATGAACGGGCTCGAATTCCTCGACAAGATCATGAAGCTCAGGCCCATGCCGGTCATCATGGTCTCGACGCTCACCCATCGCGGCGCCGAGGCCTCGCTGATGGCGCTGGAGATCGGTGCCTTCGATTGCGTCGGCAAGCCGCAGCCGGGTGACGCCCGCCCGTTCGGCGACCTTGCCGAAAAGGTCAAGGCCGCCGCCCGGGCGCAGCGCCGGCAGGTTCGCACGGACGTGCCGCCGCTGGCGCCGACCGCCGCCAACGTCAACCCGGCCGTCGCCTACAAGCCCGGCCGCCGGGTGATCGCCATCGGCGCCTCGACGGGCGGCGTGGAGGCGCTGATCGCGGTCCTGCAGAAATTCCCGGTCAACTGCCCGCCGACGGTGATCACGCAGCACATGCCGCCGACCTTCACCAAGAGCTTCGCCGACCGCCTCAACCGGCTCTGCGCGCCCGTGGTGCAGGAGGCGACGGACGGCGCGCGGCTCGAGATCGGCAAGATCTACCTGGCACCCGGCGGCGAACGTCATCTCCAGGTCGCCAATCCGCATGCGCCCTGCTGCCGGCTGGTGGAACGCGATCCGGTCAACGGCCATCGCCCCTCGGTGGATGTGCTGTTCGATTCGGTGGCCGAGCTTGCCGGCCGCAACGCCGTTGGCGTCATCCTCACCGGCATGGGTCGGGACGGGGCAAGCGGCCTGTTGAAAATGCGTCACGCAGGGGCGCGGACCATCGGCCAGAACGAAAAAACCTGCGTCGTATATGGAATGCCGAGAGTGGCTTTCGAGCTTGGCGCCGTAGAACACCAGTTTCCGCTCTCCTCCATCGGGGAGGAAATCTTGAAAATCACTGCGGCCCGTAGAGAAGGGAGCGAATAATGTCTATCGCTGAAAAAATCAAAGTCCTCATCGTTGACGATCAGGTGACGAGCCGCCTGCTTCTGGGCGATGCCCTGCAGCAGCTTGGTTTCAAGCAGATCACGGCGGCCGGCGACGGTGCGCAGGGCATGGCCATCATGTCCCAGCAGCCGCACCACCTCGTCATCTCGGACTTCAACATGCCGAAGATGGACGGGATCGAGTTCCTCCAGGCGGTGCGCTCGAACCCGAACACCAAGAAGGCGGCCTTCATCATCCTGACCGCGCAGGGTGACCGCGCCCTGGTGCAGAAGGCGGCGGCGCTGGGCGCGAACAACGTTCTGGCCAAGCCGTTCACCATCGAAAAGATGAAGGCGGCGATCGAAGCCGTGTTCGGGGCATTGAAATGATACCAGACGCCGGGACGCGCCGCGTCCATGTCATTCAGGGGGAATACAAGGTCCTCAACGACCCGAATGTGGTGCTCACCACCATTCTCGGGTCTTGCGTGGCCGCCTGCATGCGCGACCCGGTTGTTGGCGTCGGCGGCATGAACCACTTCCTGCTGCCGGGCTCGGCCGAGGCCATGGCCTCGGGCGGGGACGCCACGCGCTACGGCGTGCATCTGATGGAACTTTTGATCAACGGCCTGCTGAAGCAGGGCGCGCGGCGCGACCGGCTGGAGGCGAAGATCTTCGGCGGTGCAAGGACGATCGCGCGCTTCTCCAATGTCGGCGAGCAGAACGCGCGCTTCGCCCGGCAGTTCCTGATGGATGAAGGCATCAAGGTCGTCGGCGAGAGCACCGGCGGCGAGCACGGCCGCAAGCTGGAATACTGGCCATCGAGCGGCCGGGCCAGGCAATATGCCCTGACGGGCGTCGAGACGCAGAAGACTGTGGCACTGGAGCAGCGGCCCGCACCCGTTGCCAAGCCCGTCGAAAGCTCGATCGAGTTCTTCTGAACGGGCGTTCCGCCCCGAGGAAGCTGAAGTAAAGGCGTATGTATGTTGCCGGTTGCGACCTGAGGTCCGCCGGCCCGTACGGGTAAAGAGGGTAACCCATGCAAGCCGAGTATCTGAGTGCAGCCACTGCCATGGAGGAAGCCCTTCCGGATGTCCTGATGCGGATCGTGTCGGAACTGCACGATGTCGCCTACCTGATCGAGCGCATCGAGCCGCAGCTTGCCGGCCTCCACGGTGACGCCGTGCTGGACGCGGCCGAGCGCATGATGGTGCTTCAGGGCATCGACCTCGCCGTGCAGAAGACGCGGGGGATCGCCGAGTTCATCGACACCATCACCGCAAGCATTCCCGATAGCTGGATCGTCGATGTCACGACCGCGCTCAATCTGGTGAAGCTTGCCGACATGCAGAAGGCGCTGAGCAACGGAATGCGCCACGGCCATTCCCAGCCGCTGGGCAAGGCGGCAGGCGATTTCGAGGCCTTCTAGCTTTTTCTTCAATACGATCAGCCTGTTGGGCGGCGCCTTCGGGGCGCCGTCTTTCGTTTTGCCGCATTTGCCGCACACGCGGCAACGAAATGCTCGCGCAAGTTTCACGGTCTAGTCTCCAGCCCGGATCAGTTAGGTCCGCGTATTCCATGGGGCAGGCCGGCGCGTGCGGAAATGTGCCGGGCCCGTCCCACGAGATTGAAAATGCGTCTGATCGCGCCGGCATGTTGGCCGGGGCTTGAGGCGACTAGTCCGTGCGGGAACAGAATGAATCTGTTGGAACAGTTGACGAAAGTCTACAAGAACCTGGCTTCGCTGGGGCAGGCTAAACTCGCGATGCTGGCGGGAGCCGCCGTCGTCTCGATCGGTCTCGTGCTTGCCGCGGGAATCCTGGTCAACAAGCCCGCTTACGAAACGCTCTATGTCGGTCTGGAAAAGACCGACGTGAACCAGATCAGCCTGGCGCTCGCCGAAGCCAATATCGATTTCAACACAGGCACGGCAGGCGACAGCATCGAGGTGCCGGTCGGCCAGACGGGCAAGGCGCGGCTCTATCTCGCCGAGCGCGGCCTGCCGAGCAGCGCCAATTCCGGCTACGAACTCTTCGACAAGGTCGGCTCCCTCGGCCTCACCTCCTTCATGCAGGAGGTGACGCGCGTTCGGGCCCTCGAAGGCGAGATCGCCCGCACCATCCAGCAGATCAGCGGCATCGCCGCCGCCCGCGTGCACATCGTCATGCCGGAGCGCGGCAATTTCCGCAAAGCCGAGCAGATGCCGACCGCTTCCGTCATGATCCGCGCGAGCGCGCAGGCCGGCCGCGAATCGGCCGCCGCGATCCGCCACCTCGTCGCCGCCTCCGTTCCGGGCCTCGAGGTTGACGGCGTCACCATCCTCGATTCCGCCGGCCAGCTGCTCGCCTCCGGTGACGACGCCGAGAATGGCGCGATCAACCGCTCGCTGACCGCCGTGCAGACCGTCCAGGGCGAGGTCGAGCACAATATCGAGAAGGCGCTCGCGCCGTTCCTCGGCATGGACAATTTCCGCGCCAGCGTCACCGCGGCGCTCAACATGGATACCCAGCAGATCCAGGAGACGGTCTACGATCCGGAATCGCGCGTCGAGCGCTCGGTCCGCGTGACACGCGAAAGCCAGAAGTCGCAGCAGCAGGCCGAGAACAAGGCCGCCACCGTCGAGCAGAACATTCCGCAGGGCGGCCCCGAGGGCGACGCCAGCGGCCCGCAGTCGAGTGACGAGGCCGACAAGAAGGAAGAGCAGACCAACTACGAGATCAACAGCAAGACCATTGCCACCATGCGCAACAGCTATTCGGTCGATAAGCTGTCGGTCGCCGTCGTGGTCAACCGCGCCCGGGTGGCGGCCATGGTGGGCGAGCCCGCCGACCAGGCGAAGCTCGATGCCTATATCGCAAAGGTGCAGCAGATCGTCGCCTCGGCGGCAGGGCTCAACACCGAGCGCGGCGACGTTGTCACCATCACGGCCATGGAGTTCCTCGATCACCAGCTCCTCGACGAGGCTGTAGCAGGGCCGGGCGTCATGGAAGTGCTGACGCGCAACCTCGGCGGCATCATCAATGCGCTTGCCTTCCTCGGCGTGGCCTTCGTGGTGGTCTGGTTCGGCCTTCGTCCGGCAGTCCGCTCGGTCACCGGCGGCGGCGCCTCCGCCAATGCACTGGACAGCGACGTGGGCGGTCTCGAACTGCCCGACTTCTCACCCGCTGCCGGCGTCGGCGGCCCCGGCGCCACCCTCATGGACGGCTTTGGCGCGGACTTCGGCTTCGACAGCACGGACGACCTGCTCAATGCCGGCGACGATGGCGACGGCGCCTTCAACCGCCGCGTCAAGGAAGGCCCGGAACGTCGCCTCGGCCGCATGGTCGAGATCAGCGAGGAGCGCGCGGCGAAGATCCTGCGCAAGTGGTCCGCCGAACAGGAAGCTGCCTGATCCAGGCACCCCGGAAACGAACAGCGACGCGGCCGGCAACGGCCGCGTTTTCGTTTGGGCCGAAAATAAGGCGGTGTCCGTTTTTGACCGTCACCTGTCGCTTTTCGGCAACGCTCGTTCAACCCCGTTGCAGCAAATCCGTCGTATTTACCCCCTTGCCGCCGGCGTCCGAGTTCACGGGACCGTGATCGGTGAAAAAATTTTATCGCCATAGCGCTCGAATGAAGGCGTCGCGCCCCGTACTTTCCCGCCCGATCGGCCGCGCCTTTTGCGGGCACGCCGATGGCGGCATGCCAATACTTCATGGTTAACAATGATTTAAGCCGTTGTCTCGCGCAGGCGGCTGACAAGCAAATCACTTGGCGCAAGCCGACTCACAGAAGCTGGCAAAAGTAAATCCCGAGAAGATGACGATGGTTTTTAGCGAAGGTCGATGTACACTTTAGTCACTGATTCGCTTGGTGATTCTTGCCGATGCGGCCTGACCGGGGAGAGTTCGGACGGTTCCGGACTTTTGGCGGGAAGGAGGCATGAATCTCCGCTCGAAATCGGAACAGGGGGCTATCATGGAAACGATCCGGTCGGATGTCGCGGCCTGGGAATCCTATGGATTCTCTGCCGAGACAGGTGAGCGTAAGAGTGCGCGTGAACTGTTGGTTCAACACCTGGGACGCTGTGCGGATCGCGCCGGCCTATCCTGCGGTCTGAGGGCGCTGACCGATTATGTCAGCGCATCCCACTACCTTCTCGTCCGTCACGACATTTCGCCCGAGGCGGGCATGGAGACGGTCGTCGCCTCGGATTGGCCCTTCGACATGGTGCGCAGCATTGCCGGCGCCGTTGTCGCCAGCCAGTCCCGCATGAGCGAACTCGACAAGTGCCTTGGCCTTCTGAAGCCCTGCTTCCACCATATGGCCGACGATATCGCCATGCCGAAGGGCCTCAGCCGCGAATATTGCGTCATCGCCTTCCATGTCGGCCGGGCCCGCATGTCGCTGCTGCTGCTGTTTCCGGAGCATTTCATCCTCTCCCAGAGCAAGCTGCGCGATGTCGGCGTCATGACCGGCTATTTCGCCAGCGTCTGCTGCCAGAGCGTGATCCTCAGGCAGGACCGCGAGCTGGACCTGACCGAACGCGAGATCGAGTGCCTCTACTGGATCGCGGAAGGCAAGACGAGCGACGAGATCGCGGTCATCCTCGGCATCTCGCGCAACACGATCAACAACTACATCACCAGCGTGATGCGCAAGACCGCGACCAAGACGCGGTCGGAGGCGATCGCCTGGGCCGTTCGCAACAGCCTCGTCTAGAGCAATTCCAGCAAGGGGGCACAGCGTTTCTGTGTCCCGAATGGCGCAGGATAAACAGACAGGATCACTGCCATGGACATCCAGCTTTCCTCCACCGCTGCCCTGGAGACGGAAATCCGCCTCGCACGTCCGCCCAAGGCGGCCCGGGCATCCGATTTCGTCTCCCGCCTGCAGGTGATGCAGACGATCCTCGGCGCCGAGCATTTCGCGGTGCTCCGCCTCAGCGGCCACGGCCTGCCGGCGGCGCGCAAGCTGACGCTATCGCTGCACAACTGGGCGCAGGACGTCGACGGCAATGCCCGCGCGCTCCTGGAGGCCCATGGCGCTGCCATGCTGGCCCATCTCGAAGCGTCCATGCTGCCGCTGCTCTGGGAAGGGGCCGGCGACAACCAGTTCGTCGAATCGGGTGCCGAGCCCTTTACGACGCGCCTTCCCGCGGGGCTCCTGCCCTGGTCGGGCATCGCCTTTCCCGTTCGCCTCGGCGCGCACGGCAACGGCTATGTCGTCTTCATGGGCACCTTCATCGCCCCGTCCAGCGATCTCATCGTCGACATGCACATGAAGAGCTGCCAGGTGCTCATCGACATGCTGGCCGGCGAGGAGCGCAAGCTGACGCCGTCCGAAGCGCTCAGCGAGCGCGAGATCGCCTGCCTCCAGATGGCCGGCGATGGCTGCATTTCCGAGGCGATCGCCGAGAAGATGGGGCTTTCCGTGCACACGGTGAACGCCTATCTCGGCACGGCGACGACCAAGCTGGATGCGGTCAACCGCATCCAGGCGATCGCCAAGGCGATCCGGCTCGGGTATATTACCTGATGGGGCTGTAGAGCGCGGCGAGCCGCCAACGCCCTCCCGCTGCGCTCTCCTTCGTCATGCTCGGCCCTGAGCCGAGCATCCACCCGACGCGGGTGGACATGGATCCTCGGGTCAAGCCCGAGGATGACGGAGCGGGTAGGGCAGGGGCTTTTCCCATCAGGCTCAATGGGCGTGCTGCGACCCCGAATCGGACTTGACGTACTTTGCTTCCGCCAGGCTCCTGCGCAGGAAAGCCGTATTGTCGTCGGGGTCGGCGGACGGGTCGTTGAAGGCCACATGGGTAACCTCCACGCCGGCCACGTCCTTCTGGAGCATCAGCTTGGCATAGACCGTTACGCCTTGCGGGCGCAGTTCCATGTCGAGCGTCACCTCCGGTTCGCTATCCCAGTCAAGACGGTAGTCGCCGCCGGCGCCGAAATTGACCGTGCCGGGCAGGAAATAGAGTTCTGCCGCCGAAGAGACCAGGTCGGCAAGGTTACCGTAGCACTCGAAACGCAACAGCGAGACGAGATCGGCGGCATCGAGCAGGCGCAGCTCAGTGGCGACCGGGCAGATTGCTTCTGCAACAATCTTCTCGCGCTCGGCGGAATAGGTGCATTTTCTCATCGGATCTAGTTTACCCGTCTGGTCTGGGGCGAGGCTGCGTAAACCCGGTGAATCAGCTCCGCCACGGCTTTGTAGAACACCGGCGGAATAACACTATCCACCGAGACTTGCGCAAACATTGAGCGTGCGAGCGGCGGGTCTTCGAAAACCGGTATTCCGTTCTCCTCGGCGATCTCGCGGATCTTCAGCGCGACGAGATCCTGGCCCTTGGCAACCACCACCGGCGCATCGCCCTCCTCGCGCACATAGCGCAGCGCGACGGCGAAGTGGGTCGGGTTGGCGATGACGAGCGTGGCGCGCGGCACGGCCGTGATCATGCGGCGGCGGGCGCGGTCGCGCTGGATCGAGCGCATGCGGGCCTTCACGATCGGGTCGCCCTGCGACTGCTTCATCTCCTCCTTCACTTCCTGCTTCGTCATCATCAGTTCGGTGAACCAGTGATGACGCGTCCAGGCGAAGTCGATGCCGGCGATCAGCGCCGTGGCGAAGAGGAT
>CAMLOC010000080.1 GCA_946481465.1 uncultured Shinella sp.
CGTGACGAAATCCGCGCACGGTCTCAGGAAGCTGAGCGCGACACTGGCTGCCGAAGGTGGCGCCGCCACGCATCAGTTGCTCGCCCAGTATGGCTGGACGAACATCGCGACGGCGGAGATCTACACCAAAGGCGTAGACCGGAAGCGGCTCGGCATCGAGACCAGCCGGATCGTCGCGGACCAGATCGGGAACATAAAAATCCCTCACCCTGATTCAGGTGAGGGGAAAAATCTGAAAAACACAATAAAATCAAAGGCGAAGTAGGCCGATTTTGGCCTCTCATCGCCCACCATTTTCCCCGAAAATTCAATTCCATAAGTGAATTCAACACGCTTTGCGCGGGGAACCGCCGTTTCCAGGCCCACAGCCTCTTTCGCAGCTCGCGGAGAATTGTCCTGCGGGAAGAAGATTCCGATTGCAATCAGGGCCTGAGCCACTAGTTGACTGGGAAAAGAGCGGATTTGCAGCGAAAGTTCGGTCCATGATGTCCATGCACCGGCAATCCGCCGACAGATCGGGCAAGATTCCGCGGATGGAACGTATATGAGGGGTTCTGCTTGAGCGGCAAGGTGACGCCGGAACAGCGTCTTGGCAGCGAAGCCGACGAGCGCCCGGCGGTCTCCCGCGCGTTCCTGCGCCGGCTTCGGCAGTGGACGGGGCTGATCCTCTTCCTCTACGCGACGATGCACCTCCTCAACCAGGCCTTCGGCATCCGTTCGCTGGCGGCGATGGAAATGGCCGGCACGGTGCTCTTCGCGCCGTGGCAGAGCCTGCCGGGGCGGGTGCTGCTTTACGGCGGGCTCACCATCCACGCGGCCCTCGGGCTGCGGGCGCTTTATCGGCGCCGGCATCTGCGGCTTCCGGCGGTGGATGCCGTGCAGCTGGTCTTCGGCCTGGCCATTCCGGCCGTGCTCTTCGCCCATGCCGGGGCGATCGCCTATCTGAAGGGCGTCTACGGCGCGCGAATCGATTTCGACAAGACCGTCTACACGCTCTGGGTCCTCAGCCCCGACGTCGCCCTGCCCCGCCAGTTCCTGCTGATTCTCGTCGTCTGGATCCACGGCTACATCGGCGTGCGCGCTTGGTTGCGCGGAAAACCGTGGTATCCGCGCCATGTGCCGGTCCTGATGTCGCTCGCCACCCTGCTGCCGGTGCTGGCGGTGCTCGGCTTCATCAATGCGGGCCTCGACATGCGCGATCTCGCGGCCCAGGGCGCCGGCGCCCTGCGGCCCGGCCTTGTCGACCTGCCGGGGTCGCCCGCCGCGACCGCGGCGACCGAGGCCAACGCGGTCGCGAACCGCCTCACCATGGGCTATCTCGCGCTGCTCGCTGGCATCCTCATCCTGCGCATGGCGCGGGACTGGCATGCCTCGCGGTTCGATTCGGTCCGGATCACCTATCCCGGCGGCCGCGTCGTCTCCGTTCCCGTCGGCTTCAGCGTGCTGGAGGCGAGCCGCTGGTCGGCCATTCCGCATGCCTCCATCTGCGGCGGGCGCGGCCGCTGTTCGACCTGTCGCGTCGAGGTGACCGCCGGCGGCGAGACGCTGCCGCCGCCCGGCGGCGACGAGCAGCGCCTCCTGCGGCGCATCGGGGCCCCGCCCTCGGTACGGCTCGCCTGCCAGATCCGGCCGGACCACGACCTTGCCGTCGTGCCGCTCGTCCATTCCGCCGCCCCGGCGCTGCCGGCGAAGGGCGGACTGGGGCCGGCATCAGCGGCCCGCCGGGAGGCGGAGGTGGCCGCGCTCTTCGTCGACCTGCGCCAATCCACCCGCCTTGCCGACGATCGCCTGCCCTACGACACCTTCTTCATCGTCGAGCGCTACATCAAGGCCGTGTCCTCGGCGGTGCGGGCGAGCGGCGGCCATGTCACCAACATCGCCGGCGACGGCGTCATGAGCGTCTTCGGCACCGACGGGCCGACGCATGACGCGGCGCGCGACGCCTTCCGTGCGGCGCTGCGTCTGTGGGAGGGGATCGACGCCCTGAACGGCGAACTGCGGCAGGAGCTGAGCGAGCCGCTGCGCATCGGCATCGGCCTGCATGTCGGGGTCGCGGTGGTCGGGACGGAGTGGACGGGCGGCCTCGAGGGCATGCCCTTCCTCGGCGACACCGGCAATGTCGCCGCGCGCCTGGAGGCCCAGACCAAGCAATTGGGCGCGACGCTCATCGCCTCGAAGGAGGCGATCCTGATGGCGGCGGGAGAACCGCACGACTTCACCTTCGCCCCCGTCATGCTGGCCGGCAAGCAGGAGCCGATCGAGGTCCTGTGCTTCCGCGACAGCGACGCGCTTCGCCGGCTCGTCGGCGCGCCCGCTTCCGCCTGACCCAGCTTGACGCGCCAGGCTTGACAGACGCCGCGAAAAATAAGAACATATAGGGAACAAAACGGAGGTGCCGATGCAAAGCGATGCCGTCGAACGGGCCCTGGCCGAAGTTGCCGCCTGCCGGGCCCTGCGTGAGAAACAGCTGGCGCACCGGGCAGAATTCCAGCGCAAGCTGGAGGCGGTCGCCAAGCCTCTCTATGTGCTGAAGTCCAAGACCCAACTGGAGCTGCGGCTGCAATGATGCACATTGTGGGACGACAGGGCGGTATCGTGCGCGAGGAAGCCGCCGAGATCCTCGCCCTTCACAACGGCGATGCGCTGGAGGCCCTGCGCACGCTGATCGCCGAACGGGACGCCGTCGAGGAACGGCTTGCCGTCGCGACGCTCGTCATGCGACGGCAATGCGAGGCCGAGGGCCGGCCCGGAGGATGAAATCCGTCGCCCCGGGATCGATCCCGTCCGTCCGGGCGCGGCTGGAATCGGCGATCGCGTCAGCCCCTAGCGCGTCGCGAGCAGCGCGACATAGGCGATGACCGTCATCAGGAGGCCGCGGAACGCGAAGCCGACGAAGCGGTACTTGTCGCGGGCGATGGAGGCCATGACGTCGGCATTCTGCAGATACTGCTCGAAGAGATAGCCGATATCGCGTTCGTGCGCCGCCTTGCGAAAGCCCTCGCGGTGATGCGGCCAGGCGCCCCAGAACAGCGAGGTCGCCTTGTCGACGCGGCGCGGCAGCACGACGAGGATCGCCGAGACGATGGAGAAGATCAGCGCGAAGGCGAGCAGGCCGGAAAACACGATCGTCGTGAGGTTGCCCTCTGCATAGCGCGCCCAGGTGAAGACCGCGCGGCTTTCGGTGGAGGTGACCAGCAGCGCGATCATGAAGGTGAAGATATAGGCGGCCTTCTGGTCGGAGATCTTCACCTGGTCGTAGAAGACGTCGTTGATGCGGCGCAGATGATCGAAATGTTCCAGCGCGATGCCCTGCGTGCCGTCGAGGGCCCGCTCCAGGCCGGTCTGCCGCGTTTCCTGTGCCGTCATGTCGCCTCTACCCTTCCTGCATTCGTCCCGTGATAGCCGAGTGCCTTGGGAAAGCAACGGCCGGGCCTTGCCGCCGCTTGACTTTTTCGGGGGGATGACGAGTTCTGGTTGCATGCAGAACCTCAGCCCGCCGCCCGGCCAGCCGACCTCACCAGCCCTGCGGCGCGCCGCCGGGAGCCGCGCATGAGCGCGGCGCTGCGCCTTCCCCATCGCTGGTCGCGCCGCACCCGCCGGCTTGCCGTGCTCGCCCTTGCGGTCTGCGCGCTCGTCTCGGCGCTCGCGCAGCTTCCGGCCTGGTCGCTCGCGGACCTGCGTGCCTTCGACTATCTTTCCACCATCGACGATCCGCGCCCGCCGGCGGGAGGGCCGGTGGTCGTCGCGATCGACGAGCCGTCGCTGGCGGAGATCAATGCGCAATGGCCCTGGCCGCGCGAACTGCACGGCCGGCTGGTGGAAAGCCTGCGCCGGGCCGGCGCCACGGCGATCGGCCTCGACATCATTTTCGCCGAACCGTCCAATCCCGCCTCCGATGCCGCCTTTGCCGCAACGCTCGGCCCGGACGTGGTGCTGGCCGGCGACGAGAGCGTCATCGTCACGCCGCAGGCCGAGCAGCTTCTGCGCACGACCCCGCTGCCGGCCTTCGCCGAGGCGGGCGCAGTGACGGGCATCGCCGCGATCACGCTCGGCGGCGACGGCGTCTTCCGCGACCTGCCGCGCTACGAGGACGGCTTTGCGCTCGCGCTCGCCCGCATCGCGGGCAAGGCCGCGGTCTCGCCCGAGGACAAGCTGCTGCAATCCTTCGGCCCCGCGCGCAGCTATCCGACGGTCTCCTATTACCAAGCGCTCGATCCGGAAAACATGCTGCCGAAGGACACGTTCACGGGCCGCGTGGTCATCGTCGGCCTCAGCCTGCAGAACGCACCCGTCATCAATTCCGGCGGCGCCGACGCCTTCGCCACGCCCTATACGGTCCATACCGGGCGGCTGGTGTCGGGCGCGGAAATCCAGGCGACGATCCTCGACAATCTCACCGCCGGGGCCGCGATCGCTCGGGCCGGCACGCCGCTTTCCATCCTCGCCGTCGCGCTCGCCGCCCTGCTTTCGGCGGCGATCGTGCGCCGCGCGACGCGCTGGCAGACGGCCGTGCTCGGCGGCCTTGCAAGCGTTGCGCTCGCCCTCCTCAGCTTCGCGCTCATGCGCGAGGCCCATCTCTTCGTCTCCCCCATCGCCCCCACCATCGCGCTGCTGCTGGTCGCGGCGGGCCAGACGGCGCTCGATTACGCGGAGGAACGGCGCCGGCGCCGCGAGATCGTGCGCGCCTTCTCGCAATATCTCTCGCCCACCCTCGTCGAGCGCCTCGCGCGCGATCCCTCGCAGCTGAAACTCGGCGGCGAGCGGCGCACGCTCTCCATCCTGTTTTGCGACGTGCGCGGCTTCACCACCATCGCCGAGACGATGAAGGACGATCCGGAGCAGCTGACGACGCTGATCAACCGGCTGCTGACGCCGCTCTCCGACATCGTGCTGAAGCACGGCGGGACGATCGACAAATATATCGGCGACTGCGTGATGGCCTTCTGGAACGCGCCGCTCGACGACGAGGACCATGCCCGCCACGCCGTCGCCGCTGCGCTCGACATGCTCGACGTAATGGCGACGCTGAACGCGAAGCTGCAGGCGGAGGCGATGGCCACCGGCAGCCCCTATCATGCGCTGCGCATCGGTATCGGCATCAACACCGGCGAATGCGTCGTCGGCAACATGGGCTCCTCGCAACGCTTCGACTATTCGGTGCTCGGCGACGCGGTGAACCTCGCCTCGCGCCTGGAGGGCGCCTCGAAGGCCTATGGCGTGCCGTTGCTCATCGGCGAAAGCACCGCGCACCTGGCGGCGGCGGATTTCGCGGTGCTCGAACTCGACCGCATCACCGTCAAGGGCCGCAGCGTCGCCGCCCCCGTCTTCACCGCCATCCGCGCCCTGCCGGATGCGGCGAAGGCGCTGCATGCCCGTTTCGTCGAGGACAAATATGCCGGGCGGCTCACCGCCGACGATGCGGCCTTCGACACGCTGGTCGAGGCCGCCCCGGTGCTAGCGCCCTACTATGCGACCGTCCGGTCCGAGCATGTGCCCGGCGGGGCGTAGGCCCTAAGCGCCCTGCTTGGGATGCGAGGGGGCGAACTCGGCGACCAATTCGTGCTTCTCGCCGGGATAGGTCAGCCGCACATGGGTGACGTAGAGGCCGCCGCTCCAGGTGCGGCGCTCCACGACGAGACAGGGCGTGCCGGGCGCGATCGCCAGGAGTTCGGCGGCGCGGGCATCGGCGCCGACCGCGCGGATGCGGTGCTCGGCGGCGCTCCAGGGCACGCGGCTGATCAGCCAGGCGCCCGGCGCGGTGCCCTCGAAGCTCTCGTCGGCCGCTTCCGGCACCGCTTCGAGGTTGATGAGGCGGTCTTCCAGGCAGAACGGCTGCGCGCCGGCGAAATGCAGGGCGGAAATGTCCGTCAGCCGGGCCTTTTCGGAAAGCTCCATCAGCCGCCGGTCGGCGGCTTTCGCGGCGCGGTTTACCCGCGTGCGCCGCGTGTAGCGATACGGCAGGCCGAGCGATTCGACCTCCAGGCGGATATCGTGGATTTCCAGCACCGCCGACTGGGCGTGCGGATGGGTGACATAGCTGCCGGATTTGCGCCGGCGCTCGATCAGGCCGCGCTTGACGAGCTCGGTTATCGCCTTGTTCACCGTCATGCGCGAGCATTGGTACTGCTCGGTCAGTTCGTGCTCGAAGGGAATGCGGTGGCCCGGCGGCCATTCGCCCGAAAGGATCCTGCCCTCCACATCCTCCAGGATGCGGCGATGCAGCGACGGCTCCCTGGCCTCGCCCTGCCT
This sequence comes from uncultured Shinella sp., assembly GCA_946481465.1. The sequence goes on from CAMLOC010000080.1 coordinate 6,250, forward strand.
GTTGTCCCCGACGGTGGAAATGATCGCCTCCGCGCTTGCCGGGCGCAGATTCGCCCGGTCTAAAAAGTCATAGGAAAGGCGGCGCCGCCTTTCAATACGCTCTCAGCCCTCAGCCAGAGCCCGCATGGTCGCCGTGAAGCGCCGGCCGATCGCCTCGCGCGCCACATGGCGGCCGCCCTCGACCTGCCGGCGGCCGTTCACCCAGACGCAATCGACCGCCGCGCCATTGGCGAAGATCCAGCCGTCGAGCAGCGCGTCGCCGGCAAGATCGAGGCCGTGCCGCGCCTTCAGGCTGACGAAATCGGCGGGCCTGCCGGCCGCAAGCCCCGATTCGGCGCCGAGCGCGGCAGCACCGCCCGCCAGCGCGCCGTCGAACAGCGCCCGGCCTGTCGAACCGCCGGGGGCGGCAAGCACGTTGCGGGCGCGGTGGGCGAGACGCTCGGAATATTCGAGCTGGCGCAGTTCGTCCGGCAGGCCGATCAGCACATTGGAATCCGAGCCGACGCCGAAACGGCCGCCATGGGCAAGGAAATCCGGCGCCGGGAAGGTGCCGTCGCCGAGATTGGCCTCCGTCACCGGGCAGAGGCCGGCGATCGCGCCGGCCTCTGCCATGCCGCGCGTCTCGGCCTCGGTCATGTGCGTCGCATGGATGAGACACCAGCGGCCGTCGACCGCCTGGTTGTCGAGCAGCCATTCCACCGGGCGGCGGCCGGACCAGGCGATGCTGTCCTCCACTTCCTTGACCTGCTCGGAAATATGGATGTGGACCGGCGCGTCGCCGGCCATGGCGACGACATCGGTCAGTTCATCCGGCGTGACGGCGCGCAGGCTGTGCGGGGCAACGCCGGCGATGCCTCCCGGCAGCGCATCGGTCAACGCGCGGCAGCGCTCCAGCAATGCGGCATAGGACTGCCGGTCGTTGATGAAGCGGCGCTGGCCCTCGCCCGGCGCGGTGCCGCCGAAGCCGGCATGGGCGTAGAAGACGGGCAGCAGCGTCAACGCGATGCCGGTCTCGGACGCTGCCGCGGCGATGCGCGCGGCCATCTCGGCGATATCGGCATAGTGCCCGCCGTCCTTGTCGTGGTGCAGATAGTGGAACTCGCCGACGCGGGTGAAGCCGGCCTCCAGCATCTCCACATAGAGCTGACCGGCCACGGCCTCCACGTCGTCGGGCGTCATCGACAGCGCGAAGCGGTACATGACGTTGCGCCAGCTCCAGAACGAATCGCTGCCCGGGCCGCGGGTCTCCGCCAGCCCCGCCATGCCGCGCTGGAAGGCGTGGCTGTGCAGGTTGGGCATGCCGGCGACAATGGTGTCGTGGCGCTCGTCGCCCGGTGCCGGCGCGGCGCCGGTTTCAATCGTCGCGATGCGGCCGTCCGCAATGCTTATGCGGACATCCTTCGCCCAGCCGCCTGCAAGCAGCGCCTGCCTTGCATGAATGATCGCCATTGCCCGTTCCTTCTCCCGATCGTGCACCTTGGCGCCGCGCCAGCAAATTGGCTCTTGCGCCTTTCCAATTATGTATATACATTATCTTCATCACAGGGAAGAGGCAATCACGATGACGACACCGGAAAAGGACAGTCCCCGGGTCTGGCGCAATGCCCGGCTCGCGACTCTCAAGGAGAGCCTGCCGGACCTCGGCACTATCGAGAACGGCGCGATCGCCGTCCAAGACGGCCGCATCGCATTTGCCGGCCCCGAGGCCGAGCTTCCCGCCGAATTCTCCGCCGCCGAGACCATCGACTGCGAAGGCCGCTGGATCACGCCGGGCCTCATCGACTGCCATACCCATCTCGTCCATGCCGGCGACCGCGCCCACGAATTCGAGCTGCGCCTAGCCGGCGCCTCCTACGAGGAGGTCGCCCGGGCCGGTGGCGGCATCGTCTCTTCCGTCAAGGCGCTGCGCGCGGCGAGCGAGGACGAACTGGTGCGCCAGACCCTGCCCCGCCTCGACGCGCTGATCGCCGAGGGCGTGACCACCGTCGAACTGAAATCCGGCTACGGCCTCGACACCGAGAACGAGGTGAAGTCCCTGCGTGCCGCGCGGCGCATCGCCGAGACACGCGATGTCACCGTGCGCACCACCTTCCTCGGCGCCCATGCGCTGCCGCCGGAAATGAACGGCGACAAGACGGCCTATATCGACAAGGTCGTCGGCGAGATGCTGCCGGCCGTCGCGGCCGAGGGGCTTGCCGATGCCGTCGACGGCTTCTGCGAGGGCATCGCCTTCTCGCCGGAAGAGATGGCCAGGGTCTTCGATGCCGCCAAGGCGCATGGCCTGCCGGTAAAACTGCACGCCGACCAGCTTTCCAACCTGCACGGCGCGGAAATGGCCGCCCGCTACGGCGCGCTGTCGGCCGATCACCTCGAATATACCGACGATGCGGGCGCGGCAGCCATGGCGAAGGCCGGCACCGTCGCCGTCATCCTGCCCGGCGCCTTCTATTTCATCCGCGAGACGAAGAAGCCGCCGGTCGATCTCTTCCGCAAGCACGGCGTCCGGATGGCCGTCGCGACCGACGCCAATCCCGGCACCTCGCCGCTCACCTCGCTGCTCCTCACCATGAACATGGCCGCGACGCTGTTCGGCATGACCGTTACGGAATGCATCGCCGGCACGACGCGCGAAGCCGCCCGCGCCCTCGGCCTCGTCGACGAGGTGGGAACGCTCGAAGCCGGGAAATGGGCCGATTTCGTCCTCTGGGACATCGGCCGGCCGGCGGAACTGGTCTATCGCATGGGCTTCAACCCCATGCATGCCCGTATCCGCAGCGGACACTGATCCATTCAATAGGCAGCACAGCGCTGCATCGGGGAATGCACCATGACGATCACGCTCCATCCGGGCTCCGTGCCCTTGAAAACCCTTGAAACCATCTACTGGACCGGCGAGGCCGCAAGGCTCGACGCCTCCTTCGACGCGGGCATTCAGAAGGCCGCCGCGCGCATCGCGCAAATCGCCGGCGGCGACGAGCCGGTCTACGGCATCAATACCGGCTTCGGCAAACTCGCCTCCATCAAGATCGCGCCGGCCGATGTCGCGACACTCCAGCGCAACCTGATCCTGTCGCATTGCTGCGGCGTCGGCAAACCGCTTGCCGAAAACATCGTGCGCCTCATCATGGCGCTGAAGCTGATTTCGCTCGGCCGCGGCGCGTCCGGCGTGCGCATCGAGGTTGTGCGCCTCATCGAGGCGATGCAGGCCAAGGGCATCGTCCCGGTCATTCCGGAACAGGGTTCCGTCGGCGCCTCCGGCGACCTCGCCCC